>NZ_JANLWO010000247.1:0-23002 GCF_031364565.1 Chamaesiphon sp. OTE_20_metabat_361 | reverse complement strand
GGACCGATCGACTGATGATACTATGACCGATATTTAATTCTTCCATGCCGGGTAGCAGCGCGATCGGGCGGACATTCCAATACGTCAGTCCGTGTCCGGCATTCACCCGCAAACCAGCCGCGATCGCCAGTTCGCAGCCTTGGGCTAAATTTGCCAGCTCCTGCTCCACCTGAATTGGCTCTCTAGCCTCCGCATATCGTCCCGTATGCAGTTCGATAAATTTGGCTTTTATCTGGGCTGAGGCGTCAATTTGGGCGGGTTCTGGGTCGATAAATAGACTCACCGGAATCCCCGCTGATTGTAACTTATCGACCACCGATTTCATGCGATCGAGTTGTCCGGCAATATCCAAACCCCCTTCCGTCGTCACTTCTTCCCGTTTCTCCGGTACCAGTGTCACGTAATCGGGTTTTACCTCCAACGCGATTTGTACCATCTCTGGTGTCGCTGCCATCTCCAGATTCAATCGCGTCCGCACGGTTTGGCGCAACAGCCGAATATCCCGATCCTGCATGTGCCGCCGATCTTCACGTAAATGTGCCGTAATCCCTTCCGCGCCAGCTAATTCAGCCAATACCGCAGCCGCGATCGGATCGGGTTCCACCGTGCGTCGTGCCTGCCGAATCGTGGCAACATGGTCGATATTTACCCCAAGTGTCAACAACTTTCAATTCTCCTGCGTACAATTTTAGGATAGATTTAATAACAGCTAGTCTCTTTTGCTAGCACATCAAATTGCAGAATGGTGAAATTCTGGCTTAATTTGTGAGTATTGTGTAAATATATAGGCTAACATTAGCCAGTACCAGAAGGAGGACTGTTCCTTGTCTCGTAGATATCTTTTTACTTCGGAATCCGTAACGGAAGGTCATCCTGACAAAATCTGCGATCAGATCTCTGATACAATTTTGGACGCATTACTCGCTCAAGATCCCTATAGCCGGGTTGCCGCTGAGGTGGTAGTCAACACGGGGCTAGTATTGATCACTGGTGAAATTACCACCAAAGCAACAGTTAATTATATCGACCTAGCCCGCAACAAAATTGCCGAAATTGGCTACACAGATGCCGATAATGGCTTTTCGGCAACCAGTGCCTCAGTGCTAATTGCCCTGGATCAACAATCGCCAGATATCGCCCAAGGGGTAAATACCGCCAAAGAAAATCGCGGCGATAGCAACGAAATTTTTGACCAAACTGGTGCTGGCGATCAAGGAATTATGTTTGGGTATGCTTGTAACGAAACACCCGAATTAATGCCCCTACCGATTAGTCTGTCACACAGAGTAGCCCGTCGCTTGGCAGCCGTCAGGAAGACTGGCGATCTCCCCTATCTGCGTCCCGATGGTAAAACGCAAATCACCGTCGAATACAAAAATGGTATCCCTTTCGGGATCGATACCATCTTGATTTCTACTCAACATGATGCGGCAATTGGCGACATCACCGACGACTTAGGCGTTCAAGCCAAAATCAAAGCCGATCTCTGGAAGTATGTAGTCCTCCCCGTGTTCGCGGATTTAGAGATCAAACCCGATGACAAGACTCACTTTCTAGTGAACCCAACGGGTAAATTTGTAATCGGTGGCCCTCAAGGGGACGCTGGTTTAACCGGACGCAAAATCATTGTCGATACCTACGGCGGCTACTCCCGTCATGGTGGCGGTGCTTTCTCCGGCAAAGATCCCACCAAAGTCGATCGATCTGCGGCTTATGCCTGCCGCCACGTTGCCAAAAATATCGTCGCTGCTGGCTTGGCTACTAAATGTGAGGTACAACTCAGCTATGCGATCGGGGTTGCTGCTCCAGTAAGTATTTTAGTCGAAACTTTCGGCACTGGCATCATCAGCGATGACCAACTTTTTGAACTGATCGAAGAACACTTTGAATTGCGTCCAGAGGGGATTCTCGCTACCTTTAACCTGCGGAATTTACCTGCCGAACGCAATGGTCGTTTTTATCAAGATGTCGCCGCCTACGGCCATTTTGGACGCGCCGATCTCGATCTACCTTGGGAGCAAACCGACAAGGCGGCTACGCTCAAAGCGGCAGCGGCTAAGTTTCTCACGACCACGGCTGGTTAGTATCTAAATCTACTTGCTACGAGCGAGGGGGTTGCTCATGTTTCCGCCCCTCGATCTGGCACTGGTCTGTCCTCATGCTGCTATGATAACGTTCGATCGAGCGTCTATTTTACCGAAGATATTAGCTACCGGAATTCTCGATCGCCGATACTACTTTACGAATGAGAGACTATACTAAAGTAAGGACATCTTACTTTAGTATCAGAGGAAATTAAAGGTGCTTGCCAAGCTAACCGCTAAAAATCAACTTACCCTGCCTAAAAGTGTCACCAACAAGATTGCGCCGACCGAATACTTCGATATTAAGGTGGAAAACGGGCAGATCGTGCTTACCCCAGTCAAGATTCAGCAGAGTGATGCCGTCCGAGCTAAACTAGCCGCTTTAGATCTAAGCGAACAAGATGTAATTGATGCTGTAGCTTGGGCGCGGGAACCTCGCAGCCAAGTACAGTGACGCAACTAATACGAGCAGTCATCGATACCAATATTCTGGTGTCTGCCCTTATTTTTAGTGGCGGGAGGGTAGCTATATTGCGCCAGTTGTGGCAAGAAAATCGGTTTCAACCCCTAGTATCTAAGCCTACTGTGACCGAGCTAATCCGGGTGCTGGCTTACCCTAAATTTAAGCTGACTCCAACCGAACGAGAGGATTTACTAGCAGATTATCTCCCCTTTTGTGAGACGGTACAAATGCCGATTGAGCTGCCGCAAATTCCACCGTGCCGCGATTCCGATGATGAGCCGTTTCTGTATCTAGCGACTGTCGGAGCAGCCGACTATTTAGTCACGGGAGACGGAGATCTATTAGTTCTAGCCGATATTTTCAATTGCCAGATCGTCACCGCCGAGCATTTTCTGGGAATGTTCTAGACCAAATCTATTTTTTATCAGAGACATCTTCACCAGAGAATTCTATTTTCAAGCCCTCAACGCCGCTATCTTTAAGACCAAAGACACCAGTAGTAGAGGTCATATTAAACTGGAGCGGCACGATCGTAATAAAGTTACGTTTAATCGCTTGCACATCTGTTTCAATGTCTGGCGGGAGATGGAGATGTTCCGGCTGATCCAAATCTTGCACTACTTCACCAGACAACCAATAATAAGTCTTGCCGCGCGGATCTACCCGCTTTTGGAACGTATCAAAATAGCGTCTGATCCCTTGTCGGGTAATCTTAACGCCAGCTATTTGAGCTGCTGGAACGGGCGGAATATTGACATTTAATAGCGTTGCTTCTGCTAATGGCTGCTGTGCTAGATGAGCGATTAAATCTTTGGCAAAATCCGCTGCGGGTTGAAACTCCTTGCAACTAAAACTAGTGAGACTAAAGGCAATACTAGGAATCCCCTCGATCGTGCCTTCCATCGCCGCAGACACCGTGCCAGAGTACAAAACGTCCGTACCGAGGTTGGCACCATGATTGATGCCTGAGAGGACAAAATCGGGGAAACTGTCGAGCAATGCTCCAAGTGCTAGTTTGACACAATCCGCTGGCGTCCCCGAACAAGACCACGCCTTGACGGTATGATGAAAAATCCCCGTCACTACTTCTGCCCGAATCGGATCGTGTAGGGTCAGACCGTGACCAGTTGCCGATCGCTCGCGATCGGGACAGACTACAATTACTTCATGTCCGGCAAGTGCGAGTGTATCCGCCAATGTCTTGATACCGAGCGCGAAGATCCCATCATCGTTGCTAATTAGTAATTTCATTAGGATCTGTGCGAGGTGGCTGTTAGTGTCTTTTTAGCACATCATAGTCACATATTGGTAAGTTAGTCTCGATCGATCTTCGTACTCAGTCAGTGGCAACCGATTTAGAGTTGCCAGCCAAAATCGCCCAACCGATCTAGATTGGGCGGTTTTGGCGGGGATGACGGCGCGAATCGGCTTAATTAAGGTTTGGCTGGAGTGGTGCTAGGAGCAGCGGGTGGTGCAGCTTTGGGGGTGGCAGGTGCTGGCGTGCTTGGTGTTACTGGCGCTGGCGCACCCAGATTGGGGGGAGTTATTTGCGGCGGTTGGGTGGATTGAGCGATTTGATTGATTCGATCCTTGTATTCTGAGGGAGCCAGATTTACCGCTGCATTCATGAGCGACTGTGCTTCAGTCAGATTGCCCATCTGTTTGAAGACTAGAGCTTTGGCTAGGACGGGGCGAAAATCTGCTTTATTAGCCTCGATCGCTGTATCATAAATCGCTAGTGCATCAGCATTCCGCTGTTGGGTGAGATAAATTTGCGCCAGTAATAAGTTGAGCGGTGTGGCATCGGTAGTTGGTGTCACTGTTTTCAACGCGGATCGAACGGCACCGAGCGCGGCTTCGGGGCGTTTGGCATCGATGAGTAAGCCGACTAGTCCTTGCAGCGCGTTAATATTTTGCGGTTCAATAGCCAAGACAGTCCGATAACTAGTTGTCGCACCCTCCCGATCGCCCAAATACTGTTTGGTTTGAGCTAAAAGTACCGTATAGTCTGGAATCTGCGGATTGAGTGCGGCAATTTTTTCGAGTGGTACTAGGCTACCGGGGATATCGCCCAATTGCAATTTAGCATCGAGCAAGCCTTTGAGGGCAACCTGATTGTCTGGCTCTTTTTGTAATACTTGAGTATAACCTTGTGCCTGTGCTTGAATTTGGTTCGCTTGTGCGGTTGATAGGCTCTTTGATTCTGTGGCGACTGCGGCACCGCCATCGAATACCAAATTAAACAGCGGAAACAGCGAAAATCCAGTGAGAGCTAGCACCGAAAGTGCGGCCACTAGATTGATGACCCAGCGATGACGATTTAACACAAACTCCTCTCAATATTAAACGATTGGTACCGATTTTATCAGAAAATTGGGTAAAAACCTCCCGGAGTAAATCGAACCATAGAGCCAACGATTCTCCCCATTGATGGCGCTGCGGAAGACCCGCAACGCTGGAAAATCAAACAAGATTATCTAACTCATTCAATTCTCTGTCCTTGGTGGATCGGCAGACGCTACAAAGGACAGAAAAGAGGTAATTAATAATTATTAACTATTAATTATTAATTATCGAACGTTGCTAGTTACCTTCTGGCTCGATGAAAGTCTCCACATTCCCATCTGGTTGCAGGAGTACCCGAATTTTCTGGTCGCTATTCCCGGCTGCGGCTGGAGAGAGTAACTTTTGTCCGGGTTTGATAAATTTGGTTTGCTGAAGGTAAATAGTCGCTGGTGTGCCTTGAGGCGTCACACTCTGAACGGTACCGCTTTTACCGCTGACTTGGATCACGTATTGCAGTGAGTTAGTCTGAGTAGTACTAGCTCGCCATTTACCTTGAAAAAAGCGTTTGCTTTCTTGCAGGGAGGGAATATTTACTGGATCGGTACCAAAATTTGCCGCACTGGGTTGTAGCGGTTGGTTGGGGACGATCGGGGGAGCTTGCGGATCGGGCGCGGCGCTATTTTGATTGGGGTCGATGAGATTGGGATTGGTGGGGACGGGCACGATCGGCTCAAAGCTAGGTGGGGTAGTCACACCAGCGTCAATTGGCATGGTTGTAGGCTGGGGTTTGATTGTGGGTTTGGGTTTGGCTGTTCGAGCGGTTTTCTTGGGGTTTACACGAGTTGCCGGATCGATCCGCCCGGACTCATCTAGTCCCGATCGATCGAATGGGATTGGCGTAGCTGGTGGACTTGAGACGATCGGCTGTCCCGCTGGGGGGGTAAGCATCGGTTGCGTCGAGAGGGAAACTTTACTTGGAGCGCTCGGCTCGATCGGGAGTTGACCGATTTTAGCAGTTTGAGTAGGGGCAGGTGTTTTCTTGACTGAAGTAGGCTTGGTGCTGCTGGTGGGTGTGGGAGTAGTGGTGGTACCAGGCGGGTTGACAGCCAGAATGCTATCGGTCGCGAGGGGATTGGGTGCGATTGTGGGGTTAGCGCTGGCAGTACCGGGGGTCATTGGCACTTGTGTCGCTCCCAGTAGTGATTCTGATAGTGGGGCAGTTCCCAATTTCCCCGGCGTTGCGGTAGTGGCACCTGGCGGTGTCGCGGTTACTGGCGGATCGATTGGCTGCTGTTGCCAAGGTGTCGGGATAGTACCGTTCACTGGTGGTGTCGATGTGGCTACTGGTGCGGTCGTCGCAATGGTAGTTTTTTTGGTGCCTGTTGGAGTGGGCGTTTTTAAATTACTAGTAGCATCCTTGAGAAAATTTGGGTTGGGATCTAGTAGTAATAGTGGTGCCCCGACAGCAATTGCGGCGGCGATCGCCCAAGGGATTCCGGACATGAATGAAGCCGAACGCGATCGCGGAGCGCGATAATAAGCTTGACCTACTTCCGTCATTTGGGGCGGGATTCTCGGCAAATTTGGCAGCCGCGATCGCGCTGAATCCATACTACCGATTTCTGGGTGGCGATCGTGTGCCCCCCGACTAAACACATTGGGTTGCGCGGGTGTCGTCACATGCTCGGCGGCATATTCATCTAAGACAGCAGCTAGATCGAACAGTTGAATGGCAGAAACACTCAGCTTTTCGGTAGATGTAGGTGTAGCTAGATCGCCCAAATATAAGTAATGCTCCAAAGAGCGATCGTGAGATGTGGTGAGATATGGAGTAGTGGGTGAGTGCGTCCCACGGTCTTGAATATTAGCGTTTGGTTCGGTGGGGACGCGACGATTGTCAACACGCGGATCGAGACGACCGGATTGACCCCGCCGCCCTAGTAAGTTGGAAATAGTCGGCTTATCATCCTCCAGGTTGGCTGAATTAGGATTGGCTGGTGTCGGAGATGGCGATCCACTCCCGCGCAATCCTGGTAAATTTTTAATAATGCCCGATCGCGGCGAGCTATTATCGACACGGGGATCTAATTGACTACTCGGCGTTGGGTGTTCTGGTGCGCCATCGACTGCTAAATTGTGCCGCTCGGCAATCGGGAGGGGAAATTGGGCGACTAGAGCGGCGATATAGCTGGTGATGACCTGATGTAGCGTATCGAGTTGCTGCGGTTGTCCCTGTAAAGTCAGTCGGTCGGGATCTCCAAGTTCCGAGCGATTTAGTTCCAGCGTAAAATCAACGGGAGTGGCGAGCGACCCCGACCGCAAGCGTTGAGCTTCTTTGCTAGAAACAATCAGAGTGCAAGTCGGCGCGGTATAAGTGCGAGTAGTCAAATGGTTTGATTCCATAGCGATGCGGGAGAAAATAGTTGAGTTTAATTTAGTTTAATTTGAACTAGCTTTCGGTATTCAGTGAGATCGTTTTAATAATGCCGCCCATAGTCGTTGATGTCCGTTAGAACTACTATAAAATAGCAATCCGACCAATAAGTTTAAAGCTGTGACAGAGAGTAACTCAAAAGATTCATAAGCGTCTCCACTGTTAGCCCGAGCTTGATATATTGTAATAAAGTTGTCGAGATAGTTGGCTAATGCTGGGGACTGAAGCGGTAATCGATCGTCGTGGATCG
The DNA here is from genome assembly GCF_031364565.1 of Chamaesiphon sp. OTE_20_metabat_361. Taxonomy (NCBI): domain Bacteria; kingdom Bacillati; phylum Cyanobacteriota; class Cyanophyceae; order Gomontiellales; family Chamaesiphonaceae; genus Chamaesiphon; species Chamaesiphon sp. OTE_20_metabat_361. Next base: position 15,485 of record NZ_JANLWO010000247.1, on the reverse strand, counting down.
TCTGTTGCCAATGAGCGAGATTGCGCCGGATGGGATCTTGGTGCGTTCGCGCTAGCTCATTTACCATCAGTACTACAGCGCGAACTTGCTGGATATTCAGTTGTAAACTTACCCGCTGTTGCTCCACAGACCAGGCATTTATCCACTCTGAGGCTAGCAATTCTAGTTGCAGATCGTGGGCGACTTGCTGCATTCGGACTCGATCGAGCGGTGTCAGCGCAGCAATAGCGATAACTAGGACATCTAGCTCTGCGGTAATCCGCTCCAGTTGTGATGAGTCGAGCTTTGATGTCAGAAATAAATCATCCAACTTGGGGGTTGATGCAGGCATCGTTTAGCAACAAAACATAGGATTGAAGGCGTCGCTCGAACATCAGGTGGACGATCGCCAGCTAAATCGATCGCGAGCGAATTTCGCCAGTGCCCGATGCTTACACTGAAGCATTTAAGATGAAGAATGTTTCGGAATCTTTTGGCGATCGGCTATAAGTCTCGATCGAACTTCAGGTGCGGCACTAGTAATTGTACCATAGTGGCTTACGGCGAAGAAATGAAGTAGTGGGGAGTGGGGAGTAGGGAGTGGGTAATGGGTAATGGGTAATGGGTAATGGGTAAGAGGCGTTACTGGTATTGAGGATATTTTTGCTGCCCGATGGGTGGATACTATGGCATTGCTGGATTAGGGTATGACTTTGGACTTTTCTGTACAAACTGATTCCTCTCTCCTCCCAACTCCCAACTGTCTTGAAAAGGTGCTCTACTTGGGGAAACTCCCAACCCCAACACTAGCAATTTCATACTTCGATCCAGCAACGCCGATGATATTTCGATCTAGTATCCTCGGGTAGCGATCGCCGCCCGGTTGAATCTGCATCAGCAGGCTAGCTTTTGGTAGAATGGATCTATAGAAGTGTCCACCACTAACTAAATTGTGACAGTACTCACAATAGCGAACCTGTCGATCGCGCGGCGGGAATCGATCGGTCAAATCCGCTTATCGTAGATTGATATTGCTCCAGCAGCTAGTCCGATCGACTTTGTTGGATCGGTTGTCAACCCGAGCAAACGACTAGTGGACAATCGAGGTGACTTTTTCTAAAATAGAGCAAATTAACATGCCCGATAGTTGTCAGTGTCTTCAGCCCGATTGCGTAGTGTCAACTACAATGAGCAATCGCCGTCAATTCTTGCGCCATCTGATTGGTGCCGGAGTGCTGACTACAGCTAGTACGATCGCGCCTGCGGCTGCTAGAGCTGAAAAAAAAGTCCCCAAAGCCTTAGTGCTAAGTTGTATCGACTATCGGATTTTGGAGGCAGAACGTTACTTTCTGTCACTGCAAAATTTGGGTGGACTGTATGACTTTACGGCACTAGCTGGGGCTTCGCTGGCGCTGAGTGGAATGCCCCATCAGTATGATGCTGAAGCATTCTGGGATCAGTTGGATATCTCCTACCGACTCCATCAAATCAAAAAAGTGTTGATTCTCGATCACCAAGATTGTGCCGTTTACAAATACAAGATCGATCCGAGCTTGACTGACAATCCCGAATTGGAACTCACCACCCATACCGAATATCTCAGTCGTGCTTACTGGGCGATCCGCGAACGGTACCCAGATCTCAATATCGAACTGTACTTTGTCAACCTCAATACCGATGTCAAGCAAATCTCACCATTGGCTAAAGTCCCAACGGTACAGCCGAAGATCGGCTGAATTTAATTATTAATTAATAATTATTAATTAATAATTGGGGATTTAGACCCCTTGTTATCGTTGACGTAGTGTAAATGTTAATTTTACGTGTAAATATGGCAATAATAAAATTGAAGCTACAGTAGAAGATATCCCAATCTCAATGGCAAGTCACTCGTTTAGCTAGTTACAAAATCCAGACACTCAGCCTCCGGTGCAGGTATAAGGACACAAAAAAATATATGGAAAACAGTTCGCGGGTCAAGTCGAAGCGATTTTCTAAGTCATTCTGGCGGTTAGCGGCTGGCTTGCCAATCGCGTTAGGAATTGTCTGGGGTAATCCAGTGCTGGCCAAAAACGATCCCAACACGCTCTCCTATGGAGAACTATTCAAAGAGGTCAATAAAGGCGTCGTATCCAAACTAGAAATCGACCCAGCCACAAAAATCGCTAAAGTGACGATCGCCGATCCCACTGCACCGGGCAAAATCCGGGTGAAAGAAGCAACTTTGCTAGACGATAATGCGGAATTGTACAACAGGCTCGGTGCTAAGAACATCGAGTATGGCTTTCAGAAGTCGGCAGATAAGAATGCCATTTTGGGACTACTGGGTAACGTCATTTTGTTAGTGTTGGTAATTACCGCTTTATCGGCAATCCTCCGCCGCTCGGGCAGCGCGGGCGGACAAGCCATGAGTTTTGGTAAATCTCGCGCTCGCTTTCAATTACAAGCTAAAACGGGCGTGATGTTCGATGATGTCGCGGGGATTGAAGAAGCCAAAGAAGAACTCCAAGAAATCGTCACTTTTTTACAAGAACCCGAGCGGTTTACCTCCGTCGGTGCCAAAATCCCCAAAGGTGTCTTACTAGTTGGCTCGCCCGGAACGGGCAAAACGCTGATGGCCAAAGCGATCGCCGGGGAAGCTGGCGTACCATTTTTTAGTATTTCTGGTTCGGAATTCGTGGAAATGTTTGTCGGTGTGGGTGCCTCCCGCGTCCGCGACTTATTTAAAAAAGCTAAAGAAAATGCTCCCTGCCTGATCTTCATCGATGAAATCGATGCAGTGGGTCGTCAGCGAGGCGTAGGCATCGGTGGCGGTAACGACGAGCGCGAACAGACCCTCAATCAGTTACTGACCGAGATGGACGGATTTGAGGGCAATAACGGTGTGATTATCATCGCCGCTACCAACCGTCCCGATGTCCTCGATGCAGCCCTATTACGTCCCGGTCGGTTCGATCGGCAAGTACAGGTCGATCCGCCTGACTATAAGGGACGCTTGGCAATTTTACAGGTGCATATTCGCGACAAGAAAATCGACCCCGAACTCTCACTCGAATCGATCGCGCGGCGGACGATCGGATTTACAGGTGCGGACTTAGCCAACTTGCTCAATGAAGCGGCAATTTTCACCGCCCGTCGGCATAAAGACGCCATCACGCTCACCGAAATCAATGACGCGATCGATCGGGTCGTGGCGGGGATGGAAGGTCGTTCGCTCTCGGACGGAAAGAGTCGGCGACTGATCGCTTACCATGAAATCGGTCATGCCTTAGTCGGCGCAATGTTGAATTACAATCAGCTTCAGAAGGTAACAATTCTCCCGCGCGGTCGCTCGAAAGGCTCGGCGTGGTACTTACCCAACGAAGAACAGGGGCTGATCTCACGGGCGGAATTTTTAGCAGATATTGCCGTGACGATGGGCGGACGCGCCGCCGAAGAAGTGATTTTTGGTCGCGATGAGGTGACATCTGGAGCCAGCGCAGATATCGAAGCAGTCACGCGGACAGCGCGAAATATGATCGTCCGCTATGGGATGTCCAGTCTGGGTCAATTTTCCCTCGACGCCGACGGTGATTATTCCGAAGAAGTAGCAACTAAAATCGATCGGGAAATTCGCGAGCTGATCGAAGCCGGACATCGCACAGCGGTAGAAATACTCAGCAATAACCGCGAACTGGTCGATATTCTCACCGATCTGTTATTGGACAAAGAAACCATCGACGGCGATGAGTTTCGCAAAATCATCGATCGCGAAACTGGTCGCAAAGAAGCAGCTCAGCCTAAAGCAGTTCTAGCTAGCTAGAGCGTAACCCTCTTCAAACCACCTTACTCATGATACGAGTAAGGTGGTTTTTTCATGAAATATCTCGACCCCCAGGCGGTACGCCTATCCCCTATCCCCTATCTCTTATCCCCTATTCCCTAACTAAATAACGAATCAGGGCTGAAACTGGGTATTTTAGAGTGTAGTAGGAGTAATGTAACTACTCCAAGCTGCATCAAAGATCGCGATCGATAATCGATAATCTCCTACTTTTGTCGGATATCAACTGCTCGATCGCGCAGTTATGATTGGGTCAAAGAATAATCATCGCGATCGCGATAACTTCATCATCAACAATGCCCACACGATCGCAAAGCTCTCGCTTGCAGATCGATCTTCTGAGGCTGTCGAGTGAGCCTACTGTGACAAATTATGTTAACTAACAGGGTTTTAACTGACCCGTCTACCACCATTTATTCCTACACCCTAAATAAACACAGATGATTAGCGAGAAATCTCCAAAATCTAATATTTTCGAGCTAGACGATCGCCAACTGATCGAAAAGTTCATCCAAGGTAGTAAGCAACTCTTAGCTAGCGATAATCTCCGCTTGGAAGTAAATGGTGGATTGTCTCAGTTACTCGCTCGAAATGGCGATCCGTTGGCAAAGCCTATCGGAACGATAATCGCGATTATGTATTTACACAATACCCCCCGCACTGTCATTGTCAAACACGGTTCGCCATTTTTAGAACTAATCGATCGATTGCTGATCGATCGAGATTTTGTGATGTTTGGTGATGCGAGTAGGGCAGGCTTCATTGAATACAAACATTATGTAACGCCCGCTGGTTATCGGATCTGGCATACCGAACCGTCAATTTTGTGGAAAAAATGGTGGCCGACAGAAAGATTTCAAGATAAACAGCGGTTTAATATGAATATCTTGGTTAGCTTTAAGAATAACTGGTATCCGGTTCAGCATATTGTCGTCAGTGCTGGCACTTTTACGGTCAAAACTATTGCTGGTCAACTCGTCCTCAAACGCGATGATAAGGTACTGTGGTTGGCGCAGGTAATGCAGGAGCAGGCTTCAGAATTGACTGGTCATATTCAGCCGGAAATTGCCGCCAGCGATCCTCACCCGATCGCTGAAGTACCACCGCAGACAGACATCGATTTAGTTGCTAAAATTCAGCAGAAGCAACAAGATATTCAACCCGACCAATCTTGGACGATTATTAAAAAATTGGAGCAAAAACTTCAAGCTCAACTCAGATTAAATGGCGAACTTAGCGATAAGTTCAACCATCTCGAAAGTCGGGCAATTGTTGCTGAGCAAAGATTGCAAATCATCTACAAGTATCTCCACGAAATTGGTGTCGAGCCGCGCGATATTTATAATGGTGGCAAGAAAGTCAATAATTAGTAGTCTACGGCGTAAATCTAGTTACTATTTCGGGGAGAGATGGGAGCGAAAAGTGCGGGAACAGGGGTTTCCCCAAGTAGAGCACCTTTTCAAGACAGATGGGAGATGGGAGATGAGAGCAAAAAGTCAAAGTAGGGTGTGTTATCCCGTCAGGGTAACGCACCGATCCTCTGGGCGGTGCGTTTTGCTGGCGCAGAAACACACCCTACGCAATCAAAAAAGTCAATCCCTCAATTTACTCACCAGCATGATAAGAACTTCTGACTAGGGGTGCCGATCGGACATGGCTAAATCCTAACTCAGTGGCGATCGCGCCCAAGCGATCGAATTCGGCGGGAGTCCAGTATTTGACGACTGGTAAGTGTTCTAGTGACGGTCGCATATATTGTCCTAATGTGAGCCTGTCGCAATCGATCGCGCGGAGATCTTGTAAGGTGGCAATAATTTCCGCTTCAGTTTCGCCATGTCCGAGCATCAATCCCGATTTGGTAGGGATAGTTGGGTCGAGAGCTTTGACATGGGCGAGAACATCCAACGAGCGGCGGTATTTTGCCCCCCGGCGCACTCGATCTTGGAGTCTGGCGACTGTTTCGACATTATGGTTGTAACAGGCAGGTTTGGCGGCGACTACAGTGGCGATCCGTTCCTGTTGTTGCTGATGGGCATCCCGACCGCTCCAAAAATCTGGCGTGAGGACTTCAACTTGCGTTCGAGGATCGATCGCCCGAATTGCCGCGATCGTCAGGGCAAATACGCTCGCGCCGCCATCGTCGAGATCGTCCCGCGCGACAGCAGTCAGCACCACGTAATTGAGTCCGAGTATTGCGACGGCTTCGGCGACCTTCTGAGCTTCGAGGGGGTCGAGCGGCATCGGTGCGTGTCCTTTATCCACTTGACAAAAACCACAACTGCGAGTGCAAATCGGCCCCATCAAGAGAAAACTGGCAGTTTTTTGCGAGTAACACTCGCCGCGATTGGGACAGCGACCTTCTTCGCAGATGGTATGGATTTGACGCTGTTTGACAACTTGTTGGACGGTCGAGAGTTCGCTGGCGGTGCCGATCGATCGCCGCAACCAACTTGGTAAAGATCGAATTTCAGCACGCCAACGTGCTAAATCTGAGGAAGATGAGGGCATACTTTAGAAGTTAGGGTTTAAAAATCAAAAGTCAGGGTATGAGGTGTTTGCCTTGGCTATTTGCGAGGACTGGTTTAGCTTGGTTGCGACTAGCTCGGCACTAGCACTCGCGATCCGAGCGCCTGAGATTAAATTATCGAGGATGAATCGATCGATGTTACCCTTGAATTTTAGCAATTCTCCCCTATATGAGAGAACTGTCTAAGCATTTAAGATCGGCATTTTCCAAAAATTCGCTCAGGTTACACAAAAACAGGGTCGAACCGTTTGAATTAAGGGATAGGAGTAACGACAATCGATAACACCTAAGTTCATTAGCAGACAACAAGGAGTCAAGTGTGGCAACTAGCAAAATCTTAGTAATCGATGATAGTCGCGTCATTCGGAAGACAGTTCGCGATATGCTTCCCGAGGGCGATTTTGAAGTAATTGAAGCCAAAGATGGTCTCGAAGGGATCGAGTTCGTCCAGAAAGAGCATCCAGCATTGATTATGTTAGATTTTATCCTGCCAAAAATGAGCGGGTGGGATGTCTTTCAACAGATTCAGGCGCATCCAGAATATCAGAAAATTCCTTTGGTCTTGATGTCGGGGAAAAAAGAAGAGGTCACGAGCAAGATTTCCGAGCCGTTTGAGTATTTTGAGTTTATCGAAAAACCATTCGATCGCGTCGTCCTGTCCGAAGCAATTCGAGTTGCGATGACTAAAGCCCGCAAAGCACGTCCCCGGATGGCAGAGTTACCCGGAACGGTGGCGATAACGAGCGAAGATCGTCAGGCGAGTAACGATGAAGTAGCGCAGTTGCAAGCAGATCTAGGTCGAGCATTGGAGCGGATTACCGCGATCGAAACTAACGCGACGACGAGGATCGAACAGCTCCAGGATCGACTCGCCGCCGCAGAGCAATCTCATCAGACCCAGATTCACGAACTAACTGCTAGATTGGGAACGCTACAACAAGATAATGATGTCGATCGTCAAGACTCGATCGAAAAAGTCATCAAACTAGAAACCGAAGTAGACACCTTGAAAAAACAATTAGGTCAATTAATCGTATTAATCAAAAAGAGATTAACCTAGTAATTATCGGCGTTGCTAAATCGAGGGATAAAACCCTTGGGAGGGGTAATTCATGAGTTGCCCCCCAAGGGTTATAGCGATCTCAAATTAAGGAATCATACCCAGATCCAGCAATGCCTAATTATCAATTATCAATTCTCAATTCTCAATTAATTTAACTTATCTCTCGTCTGCCTTCTAGAGCGCGGGCGAGAGTTATTTCGTCTGCATATTCGAGATCGCCACCCATGGGTAGCCCAAAGGCGATCCGAGTGACTTTGGTGAGCGGGGCGATCAGTCGTCCCAGATATAAAGTCGTCGTTTCACCTTCGACCGTCGGACTGACGGCAACGATCACTTCGTGGACATCTTGCTTGTCGATCCGCTGCAATAATGAAGAGATATTTAACTGCTCGGGGCCGATGCCATCCATCGGTGAAATCACGCCACCTAAGACATGATATTTGCCACTAAATTCTCGCGTTCTTTCGAGGGCAATGACATCGCGTGAATCCGCAACAACACAGATCGTTTGCGGATCGCGTTGGGGATTGCGACAGATATCACAAACTGGCTCGGCAGAGAGGTGAAAACACACCTGACACAAGCCGACTTGCTGTTTGGCCTCGATTAAAGCTTGGGCGAGTTGTTCGACTTCGGCTGAAGACCGTTTGAGAATGTGTAATGCCAACCGCTGAGCAGATTTAGGGCCTACTCCCGGCAATCGCTGTAATTGCTCGATTAGATTGGCAAGGGGACGCGTATAAGCCGTAATTCTTAGCTCCTAACGATCTAATCTATGGAGTAATATTGTATGTCAAAGCGCGATCGCCTCGCACTAAATTTTGCGGTGTGATGTCTACTCTGTTGCCACTGTAAAAGTTGCCGTCTACCCCCTTCCCACCCAAGCAATAGACATTCACCATCTACCATCCACCATTCACTATCCACTATTCACTATCCACTATCAACTATCCACTATTCATCGATGTACTTGCCTGTAGCTGGGTAGTTGTCGTAGTGACGATGTTATTTGGCGTGTTGCCGCTGCTGGCTTTTGCACAGACATCATTACCTTCGCTAGCTAGTCGGCTGGTGGGGGCGTTTGTGCGGACGGTAATGACGATCGCCATTGGGAGTATCATCTGGACGAAGTTGGGGTTATTTACCTGGCTCACAGCCGTATTGGTCTATGCGATCGGGCTGGGCATCGGTTGGATCGCCAGCCATCAGTGGCGAGCGCAACCGCAATTCGCTCAGCTCGGACAACAAATTGCGATCGCGACGATCGATATTTTCGATCGGGGCATTTCTGCGCCCCAACTGCGGCGATGGTGTTTATTACCGTGGCACGCGATGCAAGCGCGACTCGACGCTCGCTCCAAGCAATTAGTCCCCAAGGGGAAACCAGCAACTGCAACCGCTCGTCGGCAGGGCTGGAGCCTACCACTAGTCATCCTCACCGCGATCGTCACGATCGCGATAATTAGTTCGACAGTCTGGCTGCGATTCGAGCATCCGCTGACCGAATTTCGCTACAGTCATCCCGATACCTACGGTCAGCTTCTGCTCACGCAACAGATTTTAGCGCGGGACTTGCCCACTAGCGATCGGTTGCCAATTTTTGCCAGTCTCGCCGCTTTTATCTCCGCCCTCAGTGGCGTTCACCCGATTCAAGTCGTCCATCTGCTAGGGGCGATCGTCGGTACGACGATCGTCTTGAGTATCGGCTATACCTGCGGCTCCCTGACTAAAAATGGTGCGGCAACTTTGGCTGCGACCTACAGCTTGGGATCTTACCTATTTACCTGGCAACTGCCAATTTCGACGCGGTTGCCCCCGAGCGTGCAACAGTGTTTGAGCGTCCTGCGGGATACACTCGATCGCGGTCTAATTCGCACGTGGGCGGTCGGTGAGGTCGAACTTGGGGCACTATTTGCGATCTTAGCGATCGGCTGTAGCACGCAAATTGCCAGAGCCAGTCGGCGGACGGAAGCACTCATCAATACTCTCTGCTGCGTGCTATTGGTCGGCATCATCGCACCCGACCTATTAATTTTGCTGCTGTTTGCGGGCTTTGGCAGCATCTTTGGCCGCCAAATGGCCTTCTTTACCGTTAGCGTGGCTTGGGTGGTTTTAGGGGTCTTCGCGGCGATTCCTGGCGGTTATTTCCCAACGTTCGGGAGTGTCTTAACCGTACTCCCGATCGGCTTGAGCTTACTAGTGGGGCTATTATTTAGCGCGATCGCGACGGCGGGGCGGTTACTATTGGCAAGTTGGTCGGCACCAGTTTGTTTGACGATTTTTATTGCCGTTACTCTGAACTTTTCGCTACCACCAGTACCCGCGATCGACTATCTCGAATATGACGCCACCGCCCGGAAAGCGGTAGAGATCGGTCATTTATTTCCCCATCATCAGTGGACGCTAGTCGCCCCCGTCGAGCAATTGGCGCAGGTATACGGTCGTGGCTGGTATGAAGATATCGCCCAATTTACCGCTAAATATCAAGAGCGCGTTGCTAGTCCCAGCTTTAATTTCCCCCATCAAACCACACTTCTGGTCATTACCGAAAAGCAACCCTTTATTCTCGATAAGCCGGAATATCCCGTTCCTTACTCAGTGCTGGTCGATCCGACCTATCGAAATTATCGCTCTCCCAGCGGTCGGACTAAGTTAGCCGCCGCTACACTACAATTGTGTGAAACCTACCGCCGCTATCATCCCGATAGCCGCATCTACTATGAAAACGATCGACTGCGGATCTATCAGTTTCGCCCCCAAGCTAACGCGCTAACCGCTCCCCCGTGAGTCACAATCGATCGTGATGATACAAAAAGCCCCAACTTACCAATCGGCAAGTCAGGGACAAATAATCAGGGTGCATCTACCACTCCTATATCCACCCTTTCCCCCACCTTATCGGGATGAATTTAAATAATTAATTAATTCCCAGAAAAAGCCCCAACTTACCAATCGGCAAGTCAGGGACGAATAATCAGGGTGCATCTACCACTCCTATATCCATGCTCTCCCTACCCTTATCGGGACGAATTTAAATTATTTATTTGAGTTGGGAACAGTCCCTTCCAGGCGGCTACGCCAATGGAGACGGGGAGACGGGGGGACTGAAAATGTCGTCTAAAGGTTGAAAAACCCTGTGTAGGTGTGTTGGGTTTCATTCTTCAACCCAACCTACAGATCTTTCCCCTTTCCCCTTTCCCCTTTCTCCTAAAGCCTAAAACCTAATACCTATTCCCATGACAACAGTAAAAGAGGCGATCGAGACCATGATTCAATCCCGCACCGTCGATACCGGACGCGTTAGCGGTTTGAGTCGGCAGATTATCGCCCAAATGAACACATTACAAACCGGGATCTTGATTAACTTTGAAAGTCTCCGGGGGATTAGCAGTACCAACGAAGCGCACCTAAATCTCTATCTCCAAGCCGAACCCAGAGAAAGCTTGCGAGCGGCGTTGCGGGAAGGTACCAGCAAGCAACCCAATCTCAAAATGACAATCAACTCGGCTTATCGCACCGTCGCTCAGCAACACGTCCTCTATCGCGTCTTCCGTCGCGATCCCAAATTAATTCCCCAAGCCGCTAAACCGGGCAATAGCAATCATGAAGATGGTCGCGCGATCGATGTCAGCAATTATAATGCCTGGAAACCCTATCTACTGGCGCATGGATGGCAGTGGTTGGGTGGTAACGATCCCGTACATTTCTTTGAAAATAGCGGTCGCGATGACGTTGGCAACTTGGGCGTGAAAGCTTTTCAGACCCTCTGGAATAAATACAATCCCAGCGATCGAATGACCGTCGATGGTAGCTTCGGCGACCAAACCGCCGCGAGAATGGATCGCTGTCCGATCGCGGGTTTTGGCACTACTACCGTCTTTCGGCTGGGCGATAGCGGATCGATCGTCAACCGGATTCAACAGAGCCTTACCAATGCCGGATTCCCGACCCCCGTTACTGGTGTGTTCGATCGCGATACCCAAGCGACAGTCGCTAAGTTTCAGCTCCAAAAAGGCTTGAGTGCCGATGGTTCGGTCGGCCCGATGACCCTGAAAGCATTGGGAATTAAGCTGTGAAATCATCCATTTGAGGGAACATCGCGATCGCCAGAAATATCTATAATGTGAGTAAATATCCGATCGAGCTAGTTTCGTGCGAGCGATGGGTATCTTATACATAGATAAGTGCATTAAAACGATCGAGCGACCCTCGAATAATGCGTTAAAATTGCAGACGGGAATTTATCCGATAGGAAAAATGGGATAGGCAGTGGCAGAAAAAAATATGGAATTAGAGCTACCAGATGCAAACGTAGCTGCGGAATTGAATCAACTCTTGAAAAATACCGTAGATCGTCAGGATAAAGCACCAGTGGGTAAAAAACAGCCGCAACAAGCTGAACAGCCAAAGGCACCTTGGACGATCGAAGATAGTGAGAATCTCTATCGGATTCAGGGCTGGGGCGAACCTTACTTCTCAATTAATGCCGCAGGACACGTCACTGTAGCTCCTCAAGGCGATCGCGGTGGCTCTCTAGACCTCTATGAGCTAGTCACATCGCTCCAGCAACGCAATTTGGCACTGCCGATGCTGATTCGGTTTTCAGACATCTTAGAACACCGGATCGAGCGGCTAAATTCCTGCTTTGCTAAGGCGATCGCGCGTTATAACTACGCTGGCATTTATAAAGGGGTGTTCCCCGTCAAGTGCAATCAACAAAAGCACCTGATCGAAGATCTCGTCAAGTTTGGCAAGCCCTACCAGTTTGGTCTTGAAGCAGGTTCCAAGCCCGAGCTGACGATCGCGATCGCCATGCTCGACAATCCTGGTTCGTTACTAATTTGCAACGGCTATAAAGACCGCGAATACATCGAAATGGCGATGCTCGCGCAGAAATTGGGTCAAATGCCGATTATCGTCCTCGAACAAATCGAAGAAGTGGACATGGCGATCGCTGTCGCCCAATCGCTCGGCATCAAGCCAAATCTCGGCGTCCGCGCCAAGCTCAACGCCAAAGGCATCGGTCGCTGGGGCGTTTCTAGCGGCGATCGTGCCAAATTTGGGCTGACAGTCCCCGAAATCATCATGGTGGTGGATAAGCTTAGAGCCGTCGATATGCTCGACTCACTGCAACTGCTGCACTTCCACATCGGCTCGCAAATCTCCTCGATCTCGGTAATCAAAGATGCGATCGGCGAAGCTAGCAAAATCTACGTCGAACTCGTCCAACTGGGCGCGAATATGAAATATCTCGACGTCGGCGGCGGTTTGGGGATCGACTACGACGGCTCCCAAACCAACTTCCACGCCTCCAAAAACTATGACCTCCAAAACTACGCCAACGATATCGTTGCCGAAGTCCGCGAGACATGTGGTGAGAAAAATATTCCCGTCCCCACCTTAATTAGTGAAAGCGGACGCGCGATCGCGTCGCACCAATCCGTACTAATTTTTGACGTTCTGAGTACCTGTGAAGTCCGGACTGACTTACCACCCGTAAGTACTACTACCGAACATCAGATCGTCCGCAATCTGTGGGAAACCTACGAGAGTATCAACCCCGAAAACTTCCGCGAAGCGTTCTATGATGCCAACCAGTTTAAAGACGAAGCCCTCAGCCGCTTTAAATTTGGTTATCTCACCCTGACAGAGCGATCGCGTGCCGAACAACTGTATTGGGCTTGTTGTAAAAAAATCCTCGATATCGCCAAACGCGAGGAATATATGCCCGAAGATTTGGAAGAACTCGAACAAATCATGGCGTCGATCTACTATATCAATCTGTCGGTATTCCAATCCGCACCCGATAGTTGGGCGATCGATCAACTCTTCCCGATCATGCCGATTCATCGGTTGGCGGAAGAACCCGTGCGTCGCGGTATCCTCGCCGATCTCACCTGCGACAGCGATGGCAAAATCGACCAGTTCATCGATCTCAAGGATGTCAAACACGTCCTCGAACTGCATCCCTTAGAAGCGAATAAACCCTATTATTTAGGGCTATTCCTCGGCGGTGCCTATCAAGAGATCATGGGCAATCTGCACAATCTCTTTGGCGACACCAATGCCGTCCACATCAAACTCACCCCCAAAGGCTACAAGATCGAACACGTTGTCAAGGGTGACACGATGAAAGAAGTTGTCGGCTACGTCCAATATGATGTCGAAGATCTGATTGAGAGTATTCGGCAAAAAGCCGAACAAGCGCTGCTCGAAAATCGGATCGAGATTTCGGAAGCTCAACGCCTATTGCAAAACTACGAACACAGTCTCTCGCAGTACACCTACCTCGCTCCATAGCCTGGAAGTCTAAGCTAAAAGCCGATCGATCTTTGTCCGAGAGGATGAAGATCGATCGGCTTTTAGTATGTTTATAGAACCTATTTTAAGATCTCTCAATCTATAGGCGATCGTCCCTAAGATGAGGCTGTGCCTACAGCAACTTAAATTAGTTGCAGGGACACACAACAAAAGTTACGTGAGTGTTTTAGCAAATAATCGGAACTAGAGATTACCTCTCGGCGCGGCTACGCCAACGATAAAGAAACTACAAATGCAGAATAGTTCTGACACCATCGTCTACCTCTAATTGCAATTCATCTGGCAGCGAACCAATTCTCTCTACCAAGAATTTTTTGTCTAACGTGAGAATCTGAGATACATTTGCAACAGAATCTTTTGGTAATCCCGATGCAGCTCTTGGCAACAACACATTACCTGGAGCTGCTGCCAAATTAAGATTGGATGTGATAATCACCACAATAACGGTATTGATGTTGCTTTGAGTAAACGTGTCATCTTGAATCACTAAAACAGGGCGATTGTATCCAGGCTCCGAGCCTACTGGTTCTGGTAGATTTGCCCACCAAATTTCGCCTCGGTACATTACCATTCCTCACGCGGTAAAGACATAAATTGCATAGTGGAGATCGTCGGATCGAGATCGGAAGATTCTTCGCTGTAGATATTGTTTAATTTGCTCAATATCTGTTGACGATTGTATTTTGATAGATAAGCTTGTAACGCCGTTGAGTAAAGTTCACTGCGGGAAAGTCCTAACTGTTGCGCGAGGGCTTCAGCTTCGGCAAAAACTGAGTCTGGCAAAGAAATAGCCGTTTTCATAATTGGATTACCTAGCATCATTATAATCTAGTTATACCCTGGTCATACCAAGATTGCAATCCCGGAGACTAGGATTGTCTCTCACAATGATGTTGTATCGGCTGATGGCGATCCATGTTTGTGTTTGTTGCGTAAGCCCAACAAACACAAACATGGATTGCATCTAATCAATCCCTAAATAAGCTTCAATTACTCGGGGATCGTTCTGAACTTTATTGGGCGTACCATCGACGAGATTAGTCCCTTCAGCGAGTACCCATACGCGATCGCACAATGTCATAATCACATCCATATTATGCTCGATAATTAGGAATGTTAAACCAGCTTTGCGCCACTCGAGAATGTGACCGCAAATATCTTCAATTAATCGCGGATTGACACCCGCAGCGGGTTCATCTAATAAGATTAATTTCGGATCTGCCATCAAAGCGCGACCGATTTCTAGCAGCTTGCGCTGTCCGCCCGAAAGTCCTCCGGCATAATCATTTGCCTTAGCAGTCAATCCCACGGAATCGAGGATCGACATCGCCTTTTCTTTTGCCTCTGTTTGTTGAGCTTTGACTAAGTTTGGCTGAAATAATACTTGCCAGATTTTCTCGCCTGCTGGATCTTTTGCTCCTAGTAACATATTTTCCAATACTGACATTCGCGAGAGCGCTTTAGCAACTTGAAAAGTTCTCACCATCCCCAATCTTGCGATTTGATGGGATTGTAAATCGTGGATTTTTTGACCGTTGAGTTCGATTTGACCGGAGTCGGCTTTAATAAAATTGGATAGCAGATTAAAAAAGGTAGTTTTCCCCGCACCATTTGGGCCGATCAAACCCGTAATACTTCCAGTAGCGACTTCGATTCCGGCTGTTTGTACCGCTTTGATACCACCAAAAGTTTTACATAGTCCTTTGGCGGCGAGTAATGGTTGAGTAGACATCGGGATATAGTTGTTAGACATATAAAAATGTATTTATCAA
>NZ_JANLWO010000387.1:0-12714 GCF_031364565.1 Chamaesiphon sp. OTE_20_metabat_361 | reverse complement strand
TCCGCAAGTCTCGATCCCAAATCGGATCGAACGATCGATTCGATCAATGACGATCGATATTAATTAGCAATCGCGGTCGGCTCTCGGTCGCGGATCGAGGCCATTACTAAGCTCGATTAAGCCGTGACAGTATCCAGGTAGCGATCGACAGTGTCCTTGCCACTCCCAATAAATTTAATGCGCCCGCGTTCGAGCCAAATTGCTTTGTCACAAGAAGCACTAATAAAATTGAGATCGTGGGATACAACTAATACCGTAGTATCACCATTGAGAAATTTGTCGATCCGATGTTGGCACTTGTTTTTAAAGCTTTGGTCGCCAACTGATAAGACTTCATCGAGGATCAAAATATCTGGCTGGACATCAGTCGCAATCGCAAATCCCAGTCTAGCTACCATCCCTGAAGATAAGCCTTTGACTGGTACTAAGGCATAATCATTCAACTCAGCAAACTCCAAAATCATTGATGTGCGTTCTTGCATTTCTCGCTTAGAAAAGCCCAGCAAAACACCGTACATAATAATGTTATCGCAGACGGAAATATTACCATCGAAACCTGCTCCTAATTCGATCAGTGGCGCAATATTGCCTTTGACTCTGACTTTACCAACAGTCGGTTCGAGAATACCAGAAACCAACTTGAGAAAGGTTGATTTCCCCGCGCCATTCCCACCTATAATCCCAATTTTCTCACCTGAATTAATAATTAGATTGACATCATCGATTACTAGCTTTTTGGCAGGTTTACGATATTTACCTGACACGATCGACAAGATTGTTTGCTTGATATCATAGGAAAATTCTTCTTGGGTACGTCGCCATAATGACACGCGATCGAAACTAATAACTTCCATCTAACTAAATATACTTGGTAATTGTATGGTTGACTAAATATCTCAAGACTAAGCAAATTTATATATCTACAAAAGATCCATAAACTTGGGTCGGAGCCAGTTAAAACAGAGCCAACCAATAGCCAAGATGATTATCCCACTCAACCACGCCCTAGTAATCAAAAATAGATCGGGTGGATTGCCAGATAGCACAATTTGTCTCAAACTCTCAATCACTGGGTATAAGGGATTTAACTCCAATAATGGGCGAATTTTGGGATCGACTATTGCGGCGGGATAAAATATTGGACTACTCATCATAATTACGAATTGAATCAATTCATATAAGAATGGTAGATCTCGAAAAAATACATAGAGAGAACTAGTCAAAAATCCAATTCCTGTGGATATTAAGATTAATGCAAGTAAAGGTAATGGGATCGCCATGACATTGATGAAACTTGACAAGTGGGGCGATAGGATAATAGTTACGATTATCAGAAGAGGTAACATCCCAACTGTTAATTGAAATATATTTGCAATGATAATAGAAACAGGAAAAACGGTAACGGGTAATTTAACTTTATTTAATAGCGAACCATTACTAACGATACTACTTAGTGCCTGAGCCGTTGAACCACTATAGAAGTGAATCACCGCTAATCCTGTGAATGCGGCTAGAATATATTCCCAGATCGAATCATGATAATATTTTCCAAACGCAGAACCAAATATGAGCGCGTATAGCCCAGTCATCATGAGTGGATTGAATAGCGACCAATATACACCCAAAAATGAGCCTCGATACCGGACTTTGATTTCGCGTCCGGCAAGTACAGATACTAGTTCCCAGTAACGGTAAATAGCGGACAACCTGGAGTGAGTCTCGATCGATCTAGTCATAGATATGTGAAACCTTTGGGTACGTCAAATTAGTATGATGTTATCATCATCTTTGCGGTTGCCATCATACTATAGATATTGCTGAAGTACATTAATTGTAGCTCGACCAGTTTGCGACCAACTAAACTGACTGGCGCGGTGTAGCCCAGCTTTTCGTAATTGTCGATGTAGTTCATCATCCTGACTAAGATCGAACATGGCTGAGGCAATATCTTTGACTTCATAAGGATCTACTAAAATTGCTGCGTCTCCCGCTACTTCTACTAATGCTGAGAGATTGGAAGTAATCACAGGTGTACCGCAAGCCATCGCTTCTAACACAGGTAAGCCAAAACCTTCCCATAAGCTAGGAAAAACTAATGCTCTAGCTTGTCTGATAATTTTTGGTAGATCGGAATAGGGGATATATTCGAGAAATTTTACTCGTCTTTCTAAACCAAGTTCGGATACTTGGGCACGTAATTGGGGTGTATACCGAGCATCTCCAGATCCCCCCAGCCATAGTTCATATCGCTCGCAGTTCGGTAGCTGACCAAAGGCTGCAATGATTCGAGCTACATTTTTGTAAGGATCGTGCCTCCCTAAATATAAAAAGTAAGGAGCATCATCTATTTCTGTTTCATCACTGGCGTAAAAATGATTCGGATCGTAAGCAAGGGGAATTGGCGTTACTTTTGATGCGGGGATGCCAAATAGATCGATCGTTTCTGCTGCTGTAGCCGTTGAGTTACAGATAATGTGAGTGGCTTGACTTAATACCTGCGGTATATACCATTTGAAATATTGATAGAGAGGTGAGGATAGCTTAGGAAATCTTAGAGGAATAAAGTCATGAACGGTAACAATATAGCGACAATTAGTAAATATGGGTGCTTCTGGGACAGGAGAGAATAATAGTGATGACTTAAATCGATCGTAAATTTTGGGCAGTTGGAACTGTGTCCACAACAATCGACGTAAATGCCCTTTCTGACCATCAGCATGAGTTATATTACTAGGAATAGTGTGACAGTTAAAATCAGAATAATTTGTTGATGTCAGCAATATTGGATCTAATAGCTTCAAGTAAGGGAAAATATTTTTAGTGTAGCTACCTAATCCTGTTGATTTAGAAAAAAGGACTGATAAATTAACAACTATTTGATTAGATCCCACAATGTTCTTTAAATAATATTTTTGATTGATTTTGTATGTTCGTTCGCTATGGTATTTTCAAAAGACAATCAAGGAATTGTTTTGCAGAATCATTCCATGAAAATATCTTGTACTTACTCCTAATGTGTGCTGTTAAACAATCGTATTCAAGATCTGAAGTAAGTATTTTTTGGAGAGCTTCATATAATTCTATCGGTTGATTTGGATCGAAATAGATGCAAAAATCGCCACCCACTTCAGGTAAAGATCCGCCTGTGCTAGAAATGACAGGTTTACCATGTTGCAAAGCTTCTACAACGGGCAATCCAAATCCCTCATAAAATGATGCTTGAATTAAACAATAACAATTGCGATATAAGACATCAAGTTGATAATCTGAGATTGAGCCTAATACATGCACTCTTTTTTGATACATTTCATTTGTTTCGATCGCTCGATCGGTTTCTACATCCCAGCCTTTATTGCCTGCCAAAATTAAATGTACATCTTGATAGTTTTCATCTGTCAATAAGTTAAATGCAGCAAGGATAGTTTTGATATTTTTGTGAGGAGTCAGACTACCGACTACTAATACATATCGACTGCTAATTATATCGATTGGATAACGATCGTCATTGGAATTTCCATCTCTAATCAATTCTTTACTTGTGAAGTTAGAACCCAGTCGAAAACTACTGACAATTGAACTACTATTATTTGGAAGTATACCTATAGCTTGGGCATGTGTATAATCTGCCGCACTTTGCTTAGATATACATAAAACTTTATCAAATAGTGGAGAATAATGACTATAAAAATTGACAAATCGATCGACAAATTTTTTCGAGCAATATTCTGGAAATTTTGTCGGTATGAGGTCGTAGCAAATTACTCCAATCGTCACTTGATGAGCTTTGAGATTCTGCAAAAAGTGATAGTATGATTCGGGTAAATCCCAGTTTGCATCAGCTATTATATAAATATCATTTTGGGAAAATCTGATATTTTCAAATTCAATATCGAGCGGATATATTTTTGACTTAAAAGCATTAATATTATTGATAACTTTATTTTTCAATTTAAGTAAAAAAATTGAAAATTTACTAATATTTTTGGCTGTAGAATCAAACAAGCGTATTTTAGCGATTGATTCACCATAAATGTCATCTCCAAAATTGAAAACTCGGCGCATACCATAACCATCGAACATTACTGGTATTATGTCTAAATCCAAGTATTCTGCACAGATCGCGATCGATTCTGAGGTTAGTTCGCGAACGACACGGTGAATTCCGGTATTCTTGTAGCTATTTTTTGCAGTATGAGTACAATCTAAAAATACTCGCATCTAATACCCTTATAATTTTGTTAGCTTTTAAAGTTGACTGAAGCGCGATCGCGCTTTGCAGTAAGATTTTCAGGTCAATCTGTTAATGTTTCGTGCCCATACTACCGGGTTAGTTATAATATTTCTAGATTGTATTAGCTCCAATAACTTTAGAGAATAAAGTCAGTACTAGCTTGGGATTACTGATATTTAAGTTGGCTGATTCACGTCCGACCAAATCAGCAAGCATCTTTTGTTTTGCTTCAGGAGAACGTAGTACTTGCTTGACAAAATCTGCATAGAGATCGGCGCACCGCTGGGGAGAGTGTTCGCTAGCGATATATGCAGACGATCGAGCGGATAATGACTTTCTATATTCGGTGTTTTCCGTTAGTAAAGTTAACGCCTTATAAATTTCTGCAACCTCATTACTTTGATTGGGTTGAGGTATTTTTAAAACCACATTATCAGGAAAATCAGCGAAGGAACCTATATCTGTCACCACTGTTGGCTTACCAACAGATAGTATTCGCAGTAACGAAGCCGAACTTTCACCTTTAAATGGAAATCTAAGATTCAGACAAATATCTGAGACTTCAATATATTTATAAAAGTCTGACATATTGACATGGCCTGTAATTTTAACTTTACCTTTCAATCCAAGCTTTTGAATTTCACTTTCGATATTTAATGAGCCGATATATTCTGTTCCACCTACAAATATTAAAATAGCCGAGCGATTACTTGATAAATATTTCTTGAAAGCTTGAAGAATCGAGAGAGGACGCTTGGTACTGTTGATAAAACCAAAGGTTGAAACCACCAAGCTATCGATCGGAATATCAAATTCGGCACGAATATCTTCAACCGAGTTTTTTGAAGAAATATATTCGGGAACTAACTGTGGTATCCAAGCAATATAATTATTGTCATGACTATGGTTTTTGACAGCAACGTCATAAGCCCATTTACTATGTAAAACTACTCCCAGCGATCGTGTAAAAATTCGCCGATTTATATAAATTCCTGCTTCGGGTAAAGTACTATCTATGCTAAGTCGATCTTGCTGAATAAGATTGCTAATCTCTATTGCTTTATCATTTCCATAACTATGATCTAATTCATTAAAAAGTTTAATCCCTAGTTGTGGTTGATGGGTGTCTATATAACTAATCAGCCCACCTAAATAATAATCATGCAACACTGAAATGCCTCCATATTTCATTAGTTGTGAATACATGTAAGCATGATAGCTACTGTTACCGATCTGATAAATAATCGCCTCATACTGATGTTTTACTAAGTTTCGCTCGAATTGACTATGAGGTGACAAGTTTTTAGTTATCCTCAGATCGGGTAAATAATCTTCATCGTGGTAAGAATAAATATTGAATTGCTGTGATAGTGATGGTAGCAAATCATAACTATAATCTGAAATACCAGATTTAATTGGTTTAAATGGACTGAAAAAAGCTAATTGAATTTTATGCGGCTCTGTTGTGACTCGGCCAAATGATATACTAATCCGCTGTAAAGGTTGGTGTTCTAACAAAACATCAGAAATTTGACGAGTGACTGACTGCCAAGTAAATTTTGATGCCCGCTCTAATGCATGTTCTGATAACCTGCTTTGCAAATTTTGATTAGAGAGAACTTCTTGCATTGCTCTAGCCACGTCTGCTGATGAGTGCGGATCGAATAATCGATCGCTAGCACCGAGAATTTCTGGTAAAGAAGAGTTATTACTAGCAATAGCAGGCGCACCACAAGCAAGTGCTTCCAATAAAGGTAAACCAAAGCCTTCATAAAAAGATGGGAACACAAATAAAGAACATGTCGAATACAAAGCTCTCAGCTCTAAATCTGTAACATAATTAGTTAAAATCAGCGATCTCTCTATTCCTAATTTGGCTGCTAAGATATTAATTTCATTGGTAAAAGAAGCAGACACCTTACACGCAACAACTAATTGATGAGACTCCTTGAGCTGTTCCGGTAATTTGGCAAATGCCTCGACCGCACCTTCGATATTTTTACGCCAGTCCTCTCCACCTGTATAGAGAATAAACTGTTTGTTAATGTTGAATTTTTCAGCAAATACTTTCCACCAAGCTTTGCGAGCGTCAAGTGAAATTGGTGCGAAGAAGCTAGACACGCCACCCGATATATTTAGAACTTTATCGGGAGATTTATTTAAATACTTAATGGTATCTTGACGAGTAGATTCTGAAATTGCAAACACAAAATCAGCATTGCGGATGTTTTCTAATCGCTTCAGGTACAAGTGGCGCGTATCTAAATTATTTAGATATCGATCGGCAAATATTAATGGTATCAAATCATAGCAGACCACAAAAATTTTTTTGTGAAAATCACTAAAGTTGGGAATAGTAGAATCCAATCCTTCCATCGGGCTTGGGATGAATAATCCATCTAAGCCTGAAGCTGAAAAGGTAGTTTTCATTAACAGATCGTTAATATCGCAACTACCAATATTTGGATAATTAATGTAGCTGTAAGGAAATACATCGCGATCTAATTCTGGTTCTGGTAAAGTTTTATTAGCATATAGCTGATATTCCAGAGAATTTTGTTCGGTAAGCAAAGCTTCTAATATTGATTGTGTATAACGACCGATTCCCCTGTTTTTAGAGTTTTGTGTTTGAAGGGCTTGAAGATCGACGCCTATTTTCATATATGTAAATGCTTAATACTTTTTTAAAAGAACAATTTTAAATCTTTTCACACACGAGCATAGCGACAGCTCCAGGAAGGTAATTGTTAGGATCGTGAGCTTTTAAAGATGCTTCAGCTTCATCATTTGTTACACTATAGGTAAAATCATCGAGACGAATTCCGTAAGCAGCTCGAACGATCCTAAAATCTTGAACTAGACTTTGAAGAGATTCCCGATCGTAGATCCGATGGACTGGTGTTAACGCCCTTTGACCGTAAGGAACTGTCATGATAAAACTACCACCTGGTTTAATAAGTGAGTGGATTTTTTCTACTGCTTGACGATCTAACCCTGCGCCTACTTCATCTCCATACCAACCTAAACCGATATGTTCTAAAGTAGATAAAGCAATTACACAATCAAAGCTGGCTATAGGTAAAACGGGATGACAAATATCACTTTTAATAAACTTTAAATTTGGGTGTGACAAGGAGATCGGACGAATATCTATTGCTGTAACAGAATAGTTTAGGCTAGCTAATTCATACGCAAGCAAACTTTCCGCAGAACCTACATCCAAGATTTTTACCTGATTAGACTCATACAAACGAGCCAAAGATAATAGTATAAAATTTTTCTCGACAATTCTCTCAGTCGTTCCGGCCCAATGTGCTTTATCATTATGATAACTCACATTTATAGGCTCGTTAAACCACAAACCGCTTGCTACTCTAGATTCTTCAATAGACAAAGATTTAATTGTTAAACTTTCATCGACTTCTAATCTTGTTATGATTTGTGCAATTTCACTTTCAATCTGAGGAATAGTGCCAATTTTAGTTGTCAATAAAGAAATCTGTTCTAATAATTGCTGATTTATCTGAGTAAGATGCTCGACCTTTATCTCAAGTTTAGAAATTTTTTCTGATTCTTTTGGTGATAAATTTATTTTATCTATTTTTTCATTCAAAACATGCAAATAACTGCTGTTCTCTTCTTCTTTGAATGATAATTCCCGATTTTTTTGAACAAGTCCATACAAAATTTGTCTAATGGTCGCATTAAAAAATACCTGCCTTTTCAGAATAGGCCATGCTATCCTCTTAAGAATCTTTTTAATATATTTACGTACCAGCTTATTGTATGTATTATTAAAAAATAGTAAATAATTGCCCTCTATTTCTGGATGTGAATAGTTGTGACTTTGTAATTCGTTAACGCTTGATAATTCTATATTTTTAATTTCATCGCTAGTAGCGGTAACAATTTTAATTGATTCACTTTTATCGTTGCTGTTATTAACGATTTTAATTGATTTATCGTAAGCATCAATAATACGATTAAATATTGTGTATTCTCTCATTCAAAAATTTTCTGTGTGAATATGAATAGAATAATAACTACATATTTTCAATAGCAATACTTAGTAAAGAATATTAATGGCAGTGTCGTCGATCGATTGAAGCGCACGATCGAGCGGATTGAGATAGTTGATGCTACTGAATCTAACATTGGTATCGCCTTCTAGATTGGGGTTTGAGGATACAGTAGCATAAATACTAACACGATCGATCTCAACATTGAAGTAACTTACATCTCGAGCAGATCTCGACCTCGTTGCGCGATCGAGATAGATGAGGTCTCGAAGTAACGATCGTCTCTGCTCAAAGCAGTTTGAGCTTATTAGAGCATTAGCACCTAACCTCGATTGCCAATGATGCCCCAGACAGATGCACGATACTGAGCTTACGATCGATCGCAATCCGTAGTGTCGATCGATCGTTACGCTCTCACCCACCCGTCGATTTAACACCTGCAATACCAAGCGTCGAACTTCTTGTCTCGATACCATGTTATTCAGGTGTACTTTAGCACTAAGTTGATGATAAAATGGTATTAAATCAGCAGAATACTACTACTCTAGTGCAAAATAGCACTAATTAAGTCTAGTCATGACAGCAACCAAGACGGTTAATACAGCAGCCGAATGTGCGAACGACAAAGGTGGTACCGCACCCACAGCACCAGAATTAGTGCTGCCAGAAGATGTGCGAATTACGATGTCAATTCCAGGCGAACTAACCGCAGTAATCGACAGACTCAGAAAGCCAACCAAAACCAGTCGCCGGACTTGGCTATTGCAAGCTGCTTACGAAAAGCTCAAACGCGATGGTGAAATATAACCCACATTCCGCACCGATCCTCGTTCGACCGAGCCTGAGCGGTGCGTACCCTGACGGGATAGCACACCCTACCAGATGCGAAAAATAAGGCTTTTTAGCAGCGATTTTATCAAGTGCGGAATGTGAAATATAACTACTAAATTTAGGGTCTGAATAGATGACATTTGAAGAGATGGATTTAATTCTACAGAAGATGGTTGTTGCTCAACGGGAATTTCAAGAGGAAGTGCGAACGATCGTCAGATCCAACGACAGGACTATTCAGGCGATGCTCGACCAAACGGCAACAGACAGATTGAAAAGAGATGAAGAAAGAGCAGAGCACCAGAGTAGAATCCAACTGTTAGAAGCTAACAACCGAATTCTCGCTAACACGCAGCAGGGAGTAGCAGCATTGCTGGGGTCGATTGATGAAGACCGTCCCACAATTTTGCGGAAGCTCAATACGGTTGCCGAAGGCAGGTCTTCGACCAACGAGCAACAGACCAATTCTATCCTCGATCGTCTACCTCTAAAATAGTACCGATCGGATACTATTTAAGTGTTTAAATGCGGTTAAATCGGATCTATTCGATCTAGCGATTACTGCGGTCGATAACTTTGAATTTGCTGACCGTCGGGAGGACATTACCGAACAGATTGAGATATTGGCAGTATCATCGATCGATATGAAGCGTGCGATCTAAAGAGCCAGAGTAGGTCTTGACTCATCCGTCACTATCTCCAAATAATTCAAGTGAAGTGCAACGCATGAAATTGTCAAATTTCATGTAGTCACTTGTGATAAAATTGTACTAAAGCAAGTCTAACCTCCTCACCTAAAACTAGAATCAGCGTAAGCCCTTCTCTGACCTCGCTAAAGCTATGTATTAGTACGAGTTACCTAGATACCTACCCACCGCCGACAAACTGCCATGCTCCATGGTTGTATTGGTACGATCGAGATGCCAATCGCTATCCGACCCCATACGAACAGATCGAACTCGAACGCCAACGTGCCGACGATGCCGATCTCTTAATCGAACGAGAACGCCAACAAACCGATCGAGAACGCCAACGCGCCGAACGGTTGGCGGCTCAATTACGCGCGTTGGGCATCGAACCGGATTAGCGTTGGCGTAGTCGAGATCGCTGTAGGTAATCGTTCTAAATAGTAAGCTATTGACTTAATATCCACTTGAGAATACCAAGAATTTTCTGCACGGGTGTAACCAAATAATTAGTAGGATCGATCGTCACATCATTGCCTTCTAATTTAAGAAATTGCCAGAGCGTACCACTAGTTACACAACCATAAATAACTGGAATACTTCTATTTTTAAGCTGATTATAGCTTTGGGCTGCTACCATTTCAGCTACACATTGACCCAATCCACTTTCAATCTCCCCTCGTTTAGCCTCAACTAGCATTAATACCGGAGCATCGATTGTAAATTGATTTTCAGACTTGCTAAACAGAAAGTCACAGAAGCCATTTAAACCCTTCTCCTGGTCTACATTAAACTCTTCACCAGAAAATAATTGTACTTGCCGATTGACCAGTCTTCTTGCCTGAACCAAAATTGGGCTAACCAACAACTCAGACTTGGCTTTTTCAGATTTTGCCACCTCAGCTAGAGCAAATGACTCATCAAAAATAGCCAAGAATTCTGATTGAGGTTCAGAAATGGGAAAAAGCTCACAGAACCGATTATTTGTTAACTTTAGATCGAACCTGTCTTTTACTAACTCTAAAGTAAAATTATTGTATGCCATTTACGTCACCTCAAATTAATTTGACTCACTAAGAGGTCTTTGGCACTAGCTCGATCTAGCGATTACTGCGGTAGATAACTTTGAATTTGCTGACCGTCGGCACCGTAGACTTCGATCGGGAGTTTAGCATTATCGCCGATCGCTTGAAGGGCATTGCCGAGGGTATTTACATGATTGAGGATGCCAGCTTTAGCATTGCCATCACCTTGACTAGCCGCAGCCATCGCCGTCTGTTTGACTGTCTGGGTATATAAGGACATCAAGCGGACGACGATCGATTTATTGCTGACTGTATAGGTACAAATCTGCGGGCTCCCGGCGCAAGTTCGTTGCAAGTCTCTAGTTGCTAAGGCGATTTTTTGAGCGTCTTTGAGCTGATTTTCGACCTGTTGAAAACTTTTGGTGTATTCCAGTGCTAGGGGTTGAGCTTGCGGATACATCGCACTCGTCTTGGGAATACTTTGGATCGCGACTACCGACTGATTCCATTGAGCGACGGCTTGAGGTAGTTGGTTATTTTTCTGGGCTAGTTTCGCCGATTCTGCTAGTTTGACGGCATTTTGATAGTTTCGATCGGCTTTATCCTCTTCTATAAATTTCTCTTGGGCAGCAAAAATCTGGGGTTGAGCGGACTTGAGTACTGCCTGTGCCGGGGTATAAGCAATAGTTGTCGCTGGAATGCTGCCTAGCTGACTGCTGACGGTATCCCATTGGGTTTTGACTCCCTGCCATTCGGTTAGGGATTTGGCGGTTGTCTGGGCTAATTTAGCGGCTTTGATACCTTCCATTGCCGACTTGAGTTTTTGTTCGGCAGTTGTTTCCATGCCGATTTGCTTATCGACGTCCACCAATCGCTCTTGGTAGTCGGTAAGTTTTTGCCGAGCAAGAGGATAAACTTGACTGGTTGTAGGAATTGTGCTAAGGCTAGAAATTGATTCCATCCACATCTGTTTGCTCTGTTGCCATTTTAAGAGCGTAATCGGTGGGGTTTTGACTAGTGTAGTTGCTTTGTAGGCTTGATTCATCGCCGCCACGGTCGTATCCAGCTCGGCTGTAGCTGGGAGTGTGGCTTGGAGGGCATTTTGAGCGCTGCCATAACTTCCCGACCATGCGGGAATGGTACCGAGCGCATCGACACTTTGATGGAGCTGCTTTTGAGCGGTTAATACTTCTTGTCCGGTGGCTGTGGGATTTTTGAGAGCTGCCAGTGAAGATTTGGTGAGTTGGGTGGCGGTATTTAGCTCCGTACAAACAGAGAAGACGCAGGGACGAGTGCCCATATATCCGGCACCCGTACCGAGTGCCAGCAGTCCTAGACCCCCAAGGAGCGGCATGAGTAGCTTGTGACGTTTGGTAGCCGCAGGTGGGTAGGTTGAGGAAGCATCACCGTTTGCGAAGGAATGTTCGATGTCCGCGACAAAAGCGTCAGCATCGATCGTGACGAGTCGATCTGAATAGTCGGCGCGATCGTGGCGCGACACTGCACTTATCGGCTCACGATCGCTCGGTACGACCTCTGGTATTGTCGAAGGGATGGAATCGTTGTCCGGGCTATCGGCTGAAAGCTGGATGGGATTACCATTTTCTAGGTGTGGACGATCGCGATCCAAGGCGATCCGATCTTCGCGCATTCCTGTCATCGCGGGGGCGGCTTCGCCCGGTACGGTTTTGTTGACGAGGGGATAGACGGTAAAGCCTTGCTGGCTATAGGGGCGTCGATCGCCTTCGGTACGGAGGTATAGTTTGACCGCTAAGGGCGTTTTCGGTTCTTCGGCTTGCAGGGCACGTTCTAGCACGCTAAAGGTATCGGGAATATCGACGGACACTTCAGCCGGGTGTTGGGCGAGTACCCACAGGGTATCGTCTTTGTATAGGCACTGCACCCGGAATGGAATAATCCGC
>NZ_JANLWO010000357.1:0-2432 GCF_031364565.1 Chamaesiphon sp. OTE_20_metabat_361 | reverse complement strand
CCCAAATCACGCGGAGGTTCCCGACCCATGGCTTTGGGTCAGCGATTCGCGCTCCTCGGGTTTCCCGAGGGTTTAGCGAATCAAGACAAGACAGACGCTTCGCTACGCCAACGCCAACAGCACAAGTAGCCGCGCCCAGAGGTAATCGCGCCTAACTACACACTCAGCAGCCACCGAGCCGAATGATATAATCATATTAGTCTAACCTAGCTCCCGCAACTGTTTGGAGGTTTTATGACAATTGCAGCCACACCTTCTGTCAATACTGCGCCATTGCTACTCGATGTTAGTAATACAACTCTAACTGTTACTCCAGCGCAATTCGATCGTCTAGTAATACTAGAAGATCCGAACTCACTCGATTGTAGTGAGGTCATGCCAGGTTTTATGTTGAGCATGGATAGAATTTGGTAAACATTCTAGGATTGCCGCATCTGTGGGCAGCGGATTTTCGACGATCCCCATCTAGTAACCCAAAGCTCTAAAAATTGCAGCTCGACGGCGATCTGGCGTTGGCGGAGCCTTCCCCTTCGGGAATCGATCCCAACCCGTAAGTCTTTCGATGTCATAATAGGCAGTGTGGAATTTTCAGCCAAGGAGCAACAGCACTCATGAGTAACCAATCGCCAATCCCAGTCGTCGTCAATGGTGCAGCGGGGAAAATGGGCATCGAAGTCATCAAAGCTGTCGCTAACGCCCCGGATCTGGTGCTACTGGGCGCGATCGATCGTAACCCCAAGCTACTCGGCGAAGACATCGGTGAAATCGCTGGCTGTGGAGCCTTAGAGATACCTGTAATGAACGATCTTCAGGCAATCCTCGCCATGGCATCCCAAGAGAAACAACCCGCCGTAATGGTCGATTTTACCCATCCTGACAGTATCTATGAAAACGTGCGATCGGCGATCGCCTACGGCGTGCGTCCGGTTGTCGGTACCACCGGATTGAGTCCCACCCAGATTCAAGAACTAGCCGAATTTGCCGACAAAGCGAGTACTGGTTGCTTAATTATCCCCAATTTCTCGATCGGGGTCATCTTAATGCAGCAAGCCGCCATTCAAGCCGCCAAATTTTTCGAGCACGTCGAAATCATCGAACTCCATCACAACCAAAAAGCCGATGCCCCCAGCGGTACCGCCATCCAAACCGCCCAACTGCTCGGCGAACTCGGCAAAACTTTCAACCCTCCCAGCGTCACCGAATCCGAAAAGCTCGCAGGTGCTAGAGGTGCGATCGCCGACGAAAACATTCGCATTCATAGCGTCCGACTTCCTGGCTATATCGCCCATCAAGAAATCATCTTCGGCGCTCCTGGTGAGATCTATCTCCTCCGCCACGATACCACCAATCGATCGTGCTACATGCCCGGAGTCCTCCTCGCCATCCGCAAGATTTTGGGTCTCAAATCGCTAGTATACGGATTAGAAAAAATTCTTTAATAATCTAGAGAGCTAGCAAAGATGATGCTGGTGGGCAGCGACGATCTCATCAGCGAACGAGAAACTGTCGATAAGAAAGGAAATCTCGTCATCATTGAAAATATCGAAACGAGATTGAATCTCAAAGTCGGCGATGAAATCGGAAAAATATAAATACTGAGAGGTACAGATTAACGATCGACTCTATATTTAAAAATAATCTGTCGATCGCGTTGCTTGAATTCAATATCAAACTTGTCGAAAACTACCTCTCTTCCTAGTAAGCATTCAACTGCATCATCAGTTTGAAGCCAAGCGATCGGCACAGTCAAAGTATGGCTATCGATCGATAGTTCCACTCTTCTGAGTACATAATCTACCTCTCCACCCACTCCTTCAGCTTTAGACATTACTTCTTCACCACCTACTCTATAACCCAAATCGATACCTAACTGTTTGGGCATCAAACAAAAATCAGCACCTGAATCTACTAGAATATTTAGTTGTCGAGCCTCTTGATAACTGAGCTTAACTAAATATTTAGGTTGCCAATTGCTAGCTTTAACAGTCCTAAATCTGACAGGATAAAACTTGATTGGCTCGACAAATTCATTTTCATAAATTCGTTCGATGATGTATTCCATCGGATCTAGTTTAACTCGCTCCATCATGGTAAGGTAATCACGGTCGTGGGAAATTACGCCGTCTCTAGAATAGGCAACCCACTCACCCACATACTCTTTTAGTTCTTGCCAATGCCATCGATACCACTCAGACGGACTTTGATTAATACTCATATCATCATGAATCATCTTAACCGACGATAGAGTTCGGCATTACAATAAATCTAGCATATCCTGGGCGGCAATTTGCTGAGATTGAAGTAGGCGATCGATTGCCTTTGGCACGCTCCGCGATCGCTGGCGATTACCTGCAGCGATTGATTACTATTGGGCTAGATGCTCTAGGTAGAGTGCTGGTGGTGGTGTATACCTGGCGCGATCGGGAAATTAG
>NZ_JANLWO010000335.1:0-1742 GCF_031364565.1 Chamaesiphon sp. OTE_20_metabat_361 | reverse complement strand
GTTCCAAGTATGGAACCAAGCGACCCAAAGCTGCTAAGTAAGTTTCCTGATTTTAGATGGCGATCGCTCGATGCTTTTTGAGTGCGTTATTTATATGGAGATTACACGTCGATTGCAGCTAGCAAGACTGCAAACATCCTCATGCTGAGGGTTATGTTATGCCTGTAATTGACGTAGTGCCAATTGACATTCGCGCCAACTATAGATAATTGCTGAAGTAGAGATAAATTGGTAGTTTCCGGTTTCGTTGCAAATGGCACAGAGAACGTCTAGAGACGATCTCAAACCATCACTGAAGATTCCTAGATTAATCCTCAATGCAAATAAGTAAGTGACCGAAGGCGAGCCACAGATGCTCTCATCCAGAGGTTGTAACAACGTCAGTACCTAAACCAATCACCAATTCAACTTTCGTATGTCCCGCAGAACCAAAGTCGTCAAACGCCCAGTGCCACCAGATGCTGTTTACAACAGCCGTTTGGTGAACATGATGGTGCGCCGCATCATGTATAGCGGTAAAAAATCAGTCGCTTATCGGATCATCTATGAAGCGATGAAAACGATCGAAGAGCGCACAGGTAACGATCCGCTCGAAACCTTTGAAAAAGCCGTCAAAAACGCAACTCCCTTAGTAGAAGTCAAAGGTCGCCGCGTCGGTGGTGCTACCTATCAAGTACCGATGGAAGTTAAAGCCGAGCGCGGTACGGCACTAGCCATGCGCTGGTTGATTAACTATTCTCGCTCTCGCGCGGGTAAATCGATGGCTGGTAAATTGGCTAACGAGCTAATGGATGCAGCTAATGAAACCGGAAGTGCGATTCGCAAACGTGAGGAAACTCACCGGATGGCAGAAGCAAATAAAGCCTTCGCGCACTACCGTTACTAAACCGATTCGGTTTTCACTCTATTTGGGGGCACTGCGATCGCGCGAGTGTCCCCAAAAACGTCTACAATCTTAGTAAAGATTAACAAATTTATTATCGGCAGCCGACAAGTTAGGAGGTAATTGTGCCACGTACCGTCCCGTTTGAGAAAGTACGCAACATCGGGATTGCAGCCCACATTGATGCGGGTAAGACAACCACGACCGAGAGAATACTATATTATTCTGGGGTTGTCCATAAGATCGGCGAAGTTCACGAAGGAACTGCCACCACCGACTGGATGGTGCAAGAGCAAGAGCGTGGAATCACCATCACCGCAGCCGCAATCAGTACGACTTGGAAAGATCATAAGATCAATATCATCGATACTCCAGGACACGTAGATTTTACGATCGAAGTCGAACGTTCGATGCGGGTACTCGATGGTGTAATTGCTGTATTCTGCTCCGTTGGTGGCGTTCAGCCTCAATCGGAGACGGTATGGCGACAAGCCGATCGCTACAAAGTACCTCGGATCGTCTTTGTGAATAAGATGGATCGCACGGGTGCGAATTTCTTCAAAGTTTACGACCAAATCCTCGATCGGATGCGGGTCAACGCGGTACCCATCCAGATTCCGATCGGTGCTGAAGGCGATTTTGCTGGAGTAATCGATCTAGTCACGATGCGCGCGTTTTACGCGATGGATGACATGGGTAAGGATATCGAAGAACGCGATATTCCTGCCGATCTCCAAGCTAAAGCGGATGAGTTTCGCTTGAAACTATTGGAATCTGTTGCCGATACTTCAGATGAATTGACCGAGAAATATCTCGAAGGTCAAGAAATCTCCGAAGCTGAGGTCAAAGCCGCAATTCG
>NZ_JANLWO010000314.1:0-3062 GCF_031364565.1 Chamaesiphon sp. OTE_20_metabat_361 | reverse complement strand
GCGAAAGCAACGACTATGTAGGTAAAGGCATCAACGGCGGCGAAATCGTCATCAAACCACCTACAGGCAGCACCTTCGACACCAGCCGCAACGTCATCATCGGTAACACCTGTCTCTACGGAGCCACAGGCGGCTACCTCTACGCCAACGGACGCGCAGGCGAACGCTTCGCCGTCCGCAACTCCCGCGCCACCGCCGTAGTCGAAGGCACAGGCGACCACTGTTGCGAATACATGACAGGCGGTGTGGTAGTAGTCCTCGGACAAGTCGGGCGCAACGTCGGCGCAGGGATGACAGGCGGCTTGGGTTATTTCTTGGATGAAGACGACACCTTCATCGCCAAAATCAATCCTGAAATCGTCAAATGGCAACGGGTACAAACAGCAGCAGGTGAGAAGCAATTGAAGGATCTAATTGCAGCACATGGTGCGAAAACAGGGAGTCAGAAGGCACAGGAAATCTTGAGTCGCTGGGCGGAGTATCTGCCGAAGTTTTGGCAGTTGGTTCCTCCTTCGGAGGCGGAAACGCCGGAGGCTAGTGCAAAACAGGCTGTGAGTGCTTAGATCGTAATGTGAATTATTTAGAGTAAAGTGGAATAATCTACTTTACTCTTTTTTATTATACGAGCTATTTTAAAGAGAAATAGATAATTAGTATTTTCACAAATCGAGAGTGTTGATTGAGTAAATTATAGGCTTGGTTTAGCATTTTAAAATCTTTTTTGTGAGGAGTCCTATATATTTCAATATCCGATGCTCAGTATGATAGTCGAATGGCAAATTTGGGAATACTAAGATGTAGTCAAAGTATTTATGGAGCCAACAAGCGTGATTCAGCTTGTAGTAGGGTGGGTGAAAGATTTTTTCAACTCCCCTAAAGTAGTCGATTTTAAGCCAGTCGAAACATTAACGCCTAGTCAAATGGGCTATGTTTTTGAGCATAATGAGCTAAAGCTCATGATGAAGAGGCTAAAAGGTTTTGAAACGGTTGAATTCACAGATGTATATGGTGTAAAACTTACACCAGAAAGCATCGAGAACCGTTTTGGTGCAGATGGTGGAATTGATTGTGTGATTAATATTATTGCCCCAACTGAAAAAGGCGCAAAAAATGTAGCATCTCGGATCAGAAATATTATTGTTAATGGTGACTATTAGTGGCTAATCAGAAAATTGCTTTAGAGTTTAAGGATCGCCATTTAACTCGTCCAATGCTAGATCAAATTGTAGGTGCTCAACTTCGTGCCATACCAGATGCGACAGAAATTATCATTCGGTGCCGTTCTGCTGCAAGAACATCATATGAATCAGCAGATTCCTATGGTATTAGAGTCACAATAGTAGCTAGAGAAAAATCTCCGCAGGAATAATGAAGTACACTTTAATTTTCTCAACAAAATTAGAACGTAGTGACTTAAATATATTCTACGATGCAGAAGCATTCGCAGAAAAACCAATTATGATATCTGTGCCTGAAATCGTAAAATTTCTTGAACACTTTATTGAAAAATTTGAAGAAGTAGGTGTTGTAGAAAAGCTTTCAGGAAAGTCTGTTTCTTTGAAAGCTTTGTCTGGCAAAGCATTTGTATGTGAATCAGACAAGCTAGATAAAGATATTCTGGATCGATTTCGTACTGAGCTAACGAAATACCTCGAGAAGTGTTGCTCAAACATCTCTCAAAATGGCTTGTTTTCTGACAATACAAACTTAGATATTTCGGGATTAAGCGAGCTAATTGAACTACGGAACTATCTAGTAAAATACACAAATAGTAGCAAGAAAATATGTCAGAAAGGATATTTGTATATTATGGTTCAATAGTGTGCGGCAAGAATCTCAGCAGATGAATAAGATTTCAAAAATTTTAAATTTCTGTTAATATGTATAATATATTTGTTGTCCTCGAATGTCCTCATTTGATTTTAGCTGCGATCGATCCTAGAGAAAAATTTGACACATTGAGTTGTGGATCGATCGATTAAAATAAAACTAGCCCAGATTAACTATACCTAGACTGATTTGTATTACTGAGTTGCTGAAACAAGCTATTGCCAAACTGAAGACTCGTCCTATTAGCGAGCAAGATTTGAGATCGATCCTAAATGAAAATTTGAGTTGTCGATCGATCGAATAGCTTATTAATCTGAATTTTTAGGATTAACTTCAAAATTTAATTGCGATCGATGAAAACAGACATCAAATTCAATAAAGAAGTTAACCTGTCCTAATAACACTGGAATATCCGTCGCTTTTGTCCAAGCAAAAACAAGCTGTACTGGCTCAAATTGACCGACGACAGACTGAACAACTACCGCACGAGCTTCATCCTTCGCTAAATTACCCGTTAAATCTAGGGTTATATTCTGTTGACTCCATACAAAGCCTAACTCTAAACCTATTTCATACGGAAGAACATTAACCATAGCCCCCGTATCTAGCAAACCTTCCGCCATAATTACCCGATCTTTATTCGTGAGAGCAATTGGCAAAAAAGGTCTAAATCCAGCTTCACCCAGTGCAGGATTTGTTGAAACGAACGGAAATCTAATCGGCTGAATCATGTTTGCAGTTGCTGCTTAGATTGTTCTAAAAATTCAAGCATTGTTTTAGCTGCACCGAAAGAATCATAAGGAGAGGAAATCTCATATGGTATCCCAGGTTGTAACAACTTAGCTTCTTCTCGTGCTAAATCTGAAACCAAAACTTGGACAGCATACAACTTATCGGCACGATTTAAGTCCCGTAACGACTTGAGCAAATCTCCTGACAGCATAAGAATCACCATGACGAATGCAGTTCTCTAAATATCATAGCTCGATTCTCTGGCGAGAGGCTACGCCAACGATTAAAATAAAGCTAGCCCAGATGAATTATACCTAGACTGATTTGTATGACTGAGTTACTGCAAGAAGCGATTCTCTTTCAGAGCAACTAAGCCGACTAAAACGTCGTCTAAGGGATGAAAGAAACTGCTCTGGGACACGGGCAAGGGATTATGCTAGAAGTGTGTTCTAACAGTTAAGACCGAAGCCTCACTGGTGCGATAGCAGCCCGATACGGAG
>NZ_JANLWO010000313.1:0-3618 GCF_031364565.1 Chamaesiphon sp. OTE_20_metabat_361 | reverse complement strand
GACACTCCACACACACTCGCCACGCGGCGTAGTTGTCTGAGGGTCATTTCTTCTAATGCGTTATCTGTCGCCACGATCTGACCTCCGAATAATGTGGAAATAGCAAATTCAGCGAACTTGTATCTACACTTGTTGTCATCTGTAAAAGTTGCTATCGTTAGTCAGTGGATTACTGACCTAACTATCTTTAAGCTGTTTATTAAATTTCTAGAGTCTGCTCAGTCGAGGGTGTAGCTCGATTGCAGGTGACTAAATTGCGATCTTTAAAAATACATCTGTTAATTTAAGTTACTAGTTTCCGAACCAGTTATAGGTTGTTGTTAGTTATTAATAATTGATGTTTCTTTAATCCATTTAACAAAACTTTGCCCTAGTTAGTCAAGGGGGGATCGCCTTCAATTTCTGGGGTTTAACGAATTTGCGTCGTTTGGGCTGTGGTAATTGTCAGGGTTTCTTGACAATTTGTATGATTTTAGATCGATAAGTGATTGTACTCAGCGCAGCGGCAAATGTTAGATATTAGTGAGTTGCGATCTTCTTAGCGGAGGCAGAACCCGGATCTGTGGGTACCCTAGGTCTACACCGATCGACAGTTAGAGATCTGTAGGTTGGGCTGAAGAATGAAACTAGAGCACACCTAAACCATAAAAGCAGGATCTCTAAATATTTAGTAACTGGCTTAAGATTGCTGGTACGGGAATGAGCGTGAGGATTAAAATGGCTAGGATGCCGATACCTAGGGCATCTCGCCAGTGATTTAGATCGGAGACATCATTGAGTGCGGGTTCGTCGATCGCGGGGATGAGCGATACGAAAATTGCTAAAAATAGCAGATCGGTATTCCCATCTGAAGATCTAAACCGAATTACGCCGAGAATGAATAAGATTAGCTTACTTAGCTGGGAGACGATCGCGCTGGTTTTTTGACCGAACATCCCATGCACGATGTAGCCGCCATCGAGTCGGCGTAAGGGCATCAATTTGACCGTGATTACTAGGAAACTAATATAAGCGGCGATCGCGACTGTATTCAATGAGATCGCGCGTTCGGCGACAAATCTACTGCCTAATGCTAACTTACTCAATAATGTCAGCAAGATCGAAAAGCGCGGGTCGAATGCGTGAAAAGATAACAAGGTGGACTTGAGTTCGATCGGTACGATCTCTGATTGGCTCAGCCCCCACAGTAACAATGGAATCGCGATCGCCAGTCCGAAAATCGACGCCCCAAAGCCCAGATCGAACACGGCTTTGCGGTTGGGAATGGGCGATCGCATTTGCACCAGACAGCCATAAGTACCCGGCCAAAATGGTAATGGAATAAAATAGGGTAAATTGGTGTCGATCTGATAAAATCGCGCGACCAAATAACGCCCTAAGTCATGCAATCCTAAAATCGAAATAAGGCTCATCGCATAGGGTAAACCCGCTTGAAGAATCTCGCCGATATCGCCTTGGGGCAACCGGGCTAGCGCCGCACCAAAATAGGTCGTCGGAATCGATGTGAGCATTAATAATACCATCGCGATCGCGCCATCGAGCCACCGTTGCGATCCGGTAATTAGGGTCTGCTGGGGGCGGGGGACGAGGGCAAAAAAGGGCTTGCCTGTCGATAAGCTATATTGAAATAAAATAAAAAACCGATCGCCGAATAAATCTTCCACATTATGTTTGAGGGTCGCATAAGCGGTATCGGGATCGGTTCGCAATTTACCGCGACATAAGACGGCTTGGGGGCGATATTCAATTTTTTCAAGAAAAAACACATTCCAAGCAAAACAGGTCTTGAGGATCGCCTCCTCGTGAGCTTCGATCGGTCGAGCGCTAGTAGCTGGCTCAGTCTCTGCTAGGGTGGTCGTTGCTGGGTCTTCGGCTGGCGCTAAAACTGGCGAATCGATCGCTTGGAGCAGGGCTGGATCGGTAGGAGCAGCAACCGGGTCGATCGATCGCGATCTCGGTCGCCGCCAGTCGAGCAACCGCCAGTAGAGAAACCAGCACATGGAGCAGCCGACAATCAAAATTGGCAACGGTGGAACTTGCTTACTCCACGTTACTGTCGCACCCGTCAACAAGGGTGGAATCATCAGGATCGCCCACAAAATCCAGAGCGGCACTACAGTCACCTGACTGACAGTTCGATCCAGAATGATATATGTCAAGACGCCCGCTAAGATTAAGATGAATAGTAGAGACAACCACATGAATAAAATTACTAATTAATCGATCGAAACAGAGAACTAGTTGTTGCCATCGATTTGCGATTGAAGCACTCGTCACCCAGGCTTCAACCGCAGCAGTCTTAGCAATTGCTCAACTTTATTTAAACTCTTTATGCCGCCCGAATCAAACTTATCTAACCCATCACTATCAATTACAACTCCTGTCACTAAACCGCCAACAGAAATTCTACCAGGTATCTTTGCTTTTCCCCCCAACCGTGATACCCTCGGCGGGACTGCTTACGCGATCGTCACTCCCAATGGCAATATCTTAATCGATAGTCCCGCTTGGAATGATGTCAATCGCCAGTTTGTCCGCGATCGTGGTGGCATTCGTTCGTTAGCAATTACCCATCGGGGGGGCATCGGTCAAACTCCAGCGATCGTCTCTGAATTTAACTGTGAAGTTGTCGTACAAGAACAAGAAGCCTACCTACTTCCAGGACTAAAAGTTACGACTTTTGAGTCTAAAATTAGTATTAACGATAGCATACACGCAATTTGGACTCCCGGACATTCACCCGGATCTTTTTGTGTCTATTATGCTGAGGCTGGTGGTGTATTGTTTACAGGTCGGCATTTATTGCCGGACCACTTAGGTGCTGCCGTACCCATCCGTACTCCCAAGACTTTTCATTGGCCGCGCCAGCTTCGCAGCGTTGCCGCTATTTGGCAACATTTTCCCGCCCTACAACCGCTGAGCCATATCTGTCCGGGTGCGAATACTGGCTTATTACGCGGTCGCGGCACAATTAAAATCGATCGCGACCGCTCAGCAGTGTAACTCTCGACTGCTCTGGGTGGAACGCGAGCGACGTTGGCGAAGCTTCGTCAATACTCAGCTCGCTTTCCCTCCCCAAATCCATACTTCACACCACAACACTTACAACTTGTCAATTTAGGGATGAATCCAATACCAGTCCCTAATTCTGCTAAAGTAAGTAGGCGATCTTTAGTGAGCGACAAAGCTTTTACTTTTAATTTAGGAAAACAACTATGGACTTCGACTTTCGGCTGTTAATCGTGCTTGCTCCTCTAGCTGCTGCGGCTGGTTGGGCTGTTTTCAATATTTTGCCAGCCGCCCTCAGACAAATTAAAGAACTCTTACGCGACAAAAACTAATAGAAATATCTACTGGTTTTTGTCGGTAGTGGAATGGTGCCATTATTGCCATCATTCTCCGAGCATTCATCTGTGTCCAGGCAGACATCGATCGCCGCAGCTAGCTTAAAATCCTTCTAGCTGGTCGAGTCGGAGCCAAATGTTTGGTGTTGGCACTTGCCCGAATTTAACTAGCGCGTAGTCCCCTCGGAGATCTAACACCTCACCTTTGGTTTCAAATAAATATTTGGGAAATCTGGCGTCACTAGCTTTAGCTTCGAGACTGTTTGCCAGCATA
>NZ_JANLWO010000266.1:0-7242 GCF_031364565.1 Chamaesiphon sp. OTE_20_metabat_361 | reverse complement strand
GTGGATGAGTTTATTCGACGGGGAGGTGAAGTAAATAGGACGGTACATGTGGGTCAAAGGTAAGAGGTAGCAAATCAAGTAGATAGGCGTAATTAAATACAAGATATCGCGTAGGGTGGGCACTGCCCACCAACTAGGTTTCATTCACAATCTATTTTATAAAGAATTGCACCTAAATACTTACTAGAATTTCTCTATAACCCTTGTGGTGGGCAGTGCCCACCCTACTTGTGTACCGATCCAGAAGGGTACTCTCTACATCCTCGGTTGGGGGAGGTACCCTGTCTTGTATCGCTAAACACTCGGGAAACCCGAGGAGCGCGAGCCGCTCCCCCAAACCCCCTCCAAAGGTTAGACTAGTGAGCCGCGTGGTGCGGCATTCACTCTATGCTAGATTTTAGTTGTGGGGTAAATGAGGATTTTAGCTCGATCGAGCTAACTCAACTGTCAACTTTGCCCTGAAGCTCTGTCTGAGGGTCAACTGTTTAATCTTATGGCACAAGAATACTATCAGCAAGGATTGGCAAAGGCTCAGGCTGGCAATTTGCGCGGGGCGATTGAAGATTTCGATCTCGCCCTGATTGCTACGCCTGAGTGGGCGGAGGTTTTTTATCGGCGTGGCTTGGCGTATTTCGATCTGGGCGATACCATTACCGCGATTTCTGACTATACACAGGCATTA
This sequence comes from Chamaesiphon sp. OTE_20_metabat_361, assembly GCF_031364565.1. Classification (NCBI taxonomy): domain Bacteria; kingdom Bacillati; phylum Cyanobacteriota; class Cyanophyceae; order Gomontiellales; family Chamaesiphonaceae; genus Chamaesiphon; species Chamaesiphon sp. OTE_20_metabat_361. The sequence continues at coordinate 6,560 of NZ_JANLWO010000266.1, read as the reverse complement.
GCAATCGATTCTCATCATCGCGATTGTAGCTATGCACGAGCGTTGGCGAGATTAACGCTCAAAAATTTTCCGGGTGCGCTCGTAGATATCGATCGCGCGATCTTATTCGGTCGCGATTATGCGCCAGCATATCAGCTCAAAGGGCTGGTCTGCAAAAAACTCGCTAATTATTCAGAGGCGATCGCGGCGTATAAGGTGGCTGCTAATCTATATCTAACCCAAAAAGATCGCGAAAATAGTCAGCGATGTTTCGATCTGGCGCAATCGCTCCAACCCAAAACCTTCGCCCATCTGCCTGCGAGTATTTCGCCCATTGCCCCCAAATCGACCCCCAGACCCCCGCTAACTAGTCCAGAGCAGTTTTATATCCAACTACTAGAACAGGGCGAGCGGGGCGACTTGGCAGGGGCGATCGATAATGCCAATTGGGCGATCCAAGCTAGTCCGAATGAGGCATGGGTTTACGCCTGTCGCGGGGCATTATATTCCAAACAGGGCGATCGCACGGCAGCTTTAACTGATTTCAATCGTGCGATTCAACTCGATCCTAATTCTCACGTGGCGTATCGCGGACGCGGTAAATTGAGAGATAAGATGGGTGATTATCGCGGTGCAATTTCAGATTTCGATCGCGCTTTAGCGATCGAGCCGCAGGATGTATTTATCTATTTAGCACGCGGCAATGTCCGGGTGAATTTACACGATTATCCGGCGGCGATCGCAGATTTTGCTCAAGCAATCTCGATCGATCCGCAAGAGCCGTTAGCGTATCTCAACCGCGCTCAAATATACATCAAAACTGAAGATTTACCTCAAGCGATCGAGGATTATCAAACCGCTGCAAATCTCTATCTAGAACGTCAAGATTTAACTAAATATCAAGAGACGATCTCTCAATTACAAAAATTTCAACGCGCTGCACCCCAGTCGGCACCACCACCGCAACGAGATCGATCGCAGCCCCAAAATGAAGCCCTGCGCCAACGTTTATATGTATTAGTCAGCGGACAATGGGCGATCGCCCAACGGCTGATCGATCGACTCAAAGAGGAGCAACCCGGATATGAAGAGGATTGGTACCTCCAGCGAGTAATTTATAATTTAGAAGAGGGGTTATAATCTGCTCTAAATATTTCAAATCCAGTAGGGTGGGCAATGCCCACCAATTAGGTTTAAGTCATTACCTATTTGATAAATAATTGCGCCTACCTACTAGCTAAAATTATTGGAGACGTATTTCAATAAAATGAAAACTGCATATGTATCCACTAATCAGTTGACAGACTTATAACCTGATTCATACAATTCAATTTTCAGGATAGCCCCAAAAAATCTGAAGATAGAATATTAGCTAAACAGCGTTCTAAATCGAGTAATTTCTGTTGTTGCTGAGGGTCGATTTGACGATCGATCTTAATCTCTGGATTAATTGCCGCCGCCGCTCGATCGCGATACGATCTAATTGTCTCGATCGTCTCAGTGTTTAGTCTAAATAAATAATCAGCCGCCGCATCGGTATAAGCTTCTAAAACTTCTGCCGAATTATCAAGATTTTTACTATTACTAATATTGTCTGAAGATCGATCTCCCGATCGTTTATTCGCAATCGTACTCGCACCGCCAGCAACTACAGCTCCTAACGGCCCTGCGAGGATCCAGCCCAAGCCAGTCGCCAGTGCGGTAGGTGTCAAACTGTCGAGTGTGGAAGCTGTTGTCGCAGGTTTTGGTGGGGGTTGAGCTGGCGATTCTGGCAATAATACTTCCGGCGGTTCTGGTAAAATAATCTTCAGTGGCGCGACTGGCGAAGTATTAAAAAAACTCTCAGCTTTAGCCGCCCAATCATTAATTTCTTGTTGAGCATATTTCAATCGCGGACGGACATTACTCGATTCCCATTCACCAAATCTATCTTGTTGAATAGCCGTAGTCAGGGGTGATTGATAAAAGCTAATTAGGTTGGGTAAATATAGCCATTGCTCGACTTCTTTAAGGCTATTTTCCCATCCAGATTGGATCAATGTTTGCGCTTGACGTTTGAGGGCTAGCTCTCGATCGCATTTCTCTTTCGTTTCATTAACTTCCGCTGTTAATTTAGCAATCTGCGATCGTAATAATCCCTGAACTTCCAATCCCAACGATCGCAACACAGGCAACCGCACATCAGCTAGTTCCTCCCGCTGATACGCCACAATCGCCTGGAGCGCCGAAATAAATGAGGATAACCCCGAAGTATGCAAAGTCGCGTCATCACCCTTCAGGCGGGCACGTAGAGCCGGGAGAGCGTCAACTCGATAGAGGTTGCTAATCCCCGGCGGTAATTGCGCTCGAAAACTCTCAGCCACAAATCGCAACCGATGTTGAACTTCTTTCTGTTCTTCTGGCTCTAACATATTCGTAAAATTAGCCACGAATACCACGGTATTAATCCCGCGATTTTCTAACCAATCCCGCAGATGTTCGCGCTCCCCCAACGTCATCAATTTGCGGACATCCAACACATTCACCACCAAATCCGCCGCCAATAATCGATCGCGTACCAATTTATCCTGCTCGTCGCGATCGTTCGTACCTGGTAAATCGAGTAATTCTACCCCAGTTTTTAAAAACGGATGGGGAAAACTCACCTCGACTTCCAGCACATCATCCCGCATCCGCCGATCGTCATCCAGTGTCGCAAATTCAGTTAAAATATCGGTATTCTTCGCTGCGATTATTTGCCCATTAGTGAGAGTTATTTTAGTCGCCAACTCTTCACCATAAACGACTTTAATCGCCGCGCCAGTAGTAGGGATTAGATCGATCGGTAAGGTTTTATTACCCAATATTGCATTTAATAACGTCGATTTACCATGATTGAATGGCCCAAAAACAGCAATTTGGTAGTTCGATCGAGCTGATTTATTAGCCAGCGTTTTGAGGTCGTTAGCCAGTCTAGAATTTGGGTCGATTTCTAGCTTGTCAGCGGCAGTTTGAAGGTGGGCGATGAGTGAGGAGTTCATGGTTTGGCGATCGGGTTAAATAAGTAATTTAAAATAATTTGTCGATCGGATAGATTTACATCTAAAATTGAGATAGTAGACGTTGTGCGCCTTTATTTTATGTTAGAACCACTGAGTCAAGCTAAACAACCAAGACCACAGACTGCAAGCCCTGTAAATGCTCTAGATAGATCCCCTGCCGAACAACTAGAACGAAATCAGAGGCTCCAAACCGTATTGCGTCAATGGTTAGATGAAGAACTAACACCAGAAGAATCAACAGCAAGAGCGGAGCTATGGGAAAACTTTAAAAACATAGTAGATAGCAGTAGAGAACCTGGACGCACACTTTATTCACATGAATAAAGCATGATTGTATTTTTAGATAGTGGGATTTTAGGTTTATTGTCTTCACCTTATCAACAAGGTGAGGCTGGAGAGTGTGGTGAATGGCTATATAGATTATTAGCAAGAAGTGTTTATGTAGTCAGTTCCGATATTTGTGACTATGAAGTTAGAAGAGGATTGAAGTTAGCTTTAATCGATCGTCCAGTGCGATCGGGTTTACAACAGTTAGATGCTTTATTAAATCTCATAGACACCCACAAACTCCATCCCCATACTATTTGAAGCATTGACAGGAATATTCCAAGAAATTGCTTCTAGCCGCTTGAGTCGTTCTATGAAATTAGCCTGTAATTGAGAAATCGCGATTTCTCTAGTTTCAGCTTCGATCCGAGAATCGGGAAACTCCAAGACAGAAGCAGCAATTTTTCCAGGTTGGAGAGTTTCTACCAGAAGTGTTACTTTCATATTCGTAGCTGGTTTGGGTAAGGAGCCGTTAAATTGAGTGGTCATCGCCCACAAATATCTATGGATTATTCCATCATAGATGGTATACATTGGTTTCTGTCCTGAAAGCGGATGAGGAATAGTGAATTTACGATTTTGATATTTGATTTATAGCTGATTCTTGATACGGTGGATTGCTGAACTACCTAAGTAAACTGTAGCAATTAATAATAAAGTAGCTGTAGCAATCGCAGTCGTTATTTCTTTGAAATGATTCTCAATATATTCAATCTGAGTTTTTAATATTTTTCCTTGTTTTGAATTGCCTTGTTCTTGTACTAAATTTAGTGCTTCTTGATAGTCTGTCAGAGCGGCATATTTATACTTCAATGCAGACACCGGATCTTTCTGCTTGAATTTTAGCTTAGAATTAGCTCTTTCTATATATAATTTAGATACATGAGGGGAAATAGAAATTGCTCGATCTAGATCCTGAATCGCTTTTTGATACTTACCTTGTTTTGAATGTATCTCACTTTGTTTAAAGTAAACTTCCGCTAAATGTAAATTTTGTTGACTAGGTGATGGGTTATCTGTACTTCTCGCAGTTTGCTGATATGTAAGTATTGATAGTACAGCAATTAAAACATTGACTAGCTGATATCTAAACTTCATACAATTTTGTTATCTATTTTAGAGTTAGCTAGTAGATGCTGGGCAGATAAAAGGTTTAGGGTGGGCAATGCCCATCATCTAGATTTTAGATAGAATTACTACAGATTAACCATTTAAGAAACCTTGATATAAAGACTCGATCGATTCCGACTCTTTCACCACATCAGCTTCAAATTGTTGCAACCGATTGACCTCAGCAACTCGATCGATCTCCTGAGATTCTTTCTGCTTGACGAGATTTTGTAGCTCGCCTTTACGGGTAGCAATATCATCATTGATGCGTTTGATAACCTCTTGCTCGTAGGTGTCAAAACACTCTTGCGCGGCACTATAAATCGGTTGCCATTGTTCCTTAGAAATCTCTGGTAATTTGGCAACTAATTGTTTCTTGATTTCCTGGGCGAAATACTTCCGCGCGTGATCGACTTGGAAGGCGGCAACACCTAATCCAGCGATAAGAATGCCAATTGGGCCGAGAATTGCGCCGAAGATGACGGCAATCCCCGCAGTTGTAAAGATGTTGAGTAAAATGCTCTGGAAATTGAAACCGCCAACGGCTAAAGCAGCTACCGCAAAGTTACCAGTCGCGATCGAAAATAAGCCCATCGCCCACTTTGCCCAGGAGGGGGTGCCATCGCCTTCGAGGGTATTATTCCGAGTATGAATTTTACCCGTCAGTTTCTCCGCCATCTCTTGAGTGATATTTTGATAATTAACGCCATGTTTTTGGGCTTGCTCTGAAAGTTCGCTAAAAGCGGCTGTGAGTTCTTTTTGAGCCGAGAGCGTCCAGGCGGCATATTTATCGTTGATGTACTGTTGGAAGCCTTTCTGGGCGGCTAGGTTGAACTGTTCGCGCTTGCTGTCGCTGAAGAAGTCGGTAAATTGCAGATCTGAAGGTTGATAAGCTTGGAAATCGGTATCGAAAGTATCTTCTAATTTGAGTAAGTAAGTCTTCATGGAATCGGCGATCGATCGAGCCTGACGATCGCGCACGCGGCGAATATCATCGCGGAAGCCATCGCGAATTTCTTGGAGTTTATTAAATTGCGGTTCGACGGCGGCGATTTTAGCTTTGAGTTCGGCGACATCAGCGTCTAGTAAAGGAATTCGTCGGGCAACGGCTTCTTGAACGTGGCTACAAGTTTGTTTGGCAATAATCCGCGCTTGACGCAATTCGGCGATCGCGCGTTCTTGAGTTAGAAATGTATTGAGTGCGTTGATAAATGGGGGGAATCCAGTATCGACTAAATCGGCATCTTTATCTTTAAGGCGGCGGCGGAGTGCGGTAATCGAAGATAGGGGAAATACGCGCTCATCGTAAATATCGTAGCCATCAACTTTACAATATTCAGCTAGGTTAGCTTTGAATACGCGATCGAGTTTGCCTTCGGCTGCGGCTAATTCTGTGGCATCATCAGGATCGATTAATGATTCCTTGACTCGATCCCAAGCATTGATTAGAAAGAAAACGCTCAAGCCACGATCTTTGACGTAGTTCTCTAGATAACGACGTTCGCCTAATGTGCAGGGTTGCGACGCACTGAGAACGAATAATACTGCATGGCAATTATTTAGATAACCTAAAGACAACTCATTCCGCGCTTCGGTATCATTCAAGCCGGGACTGTCGATGATTTCAATTCCTTTTGATAGTAACTCTAGTGGATATTCCACAACGGCATAGTCCACATCGGGAAAAGCGGGTTTGTTGCTTTCTTCGAGTTGCTTGGCTTCGGCTGGATCGATCGTGTATTTAGTTTTGAAGGAGCCAAAATCGATCGCTTCTGGTAACTTACCATCCTTGAAATGCACGGTGACTTTTTTCTGTTCGCCGTAGCGCAACACAGTTAATAATGCCGTGCAGGGATTGACATCGCTGGGTAAGATATTTTCGCCGATGAGAGCATTGAGAAACGTACTTTTGCCCCGTTTCATATCACCCAATACCATCAGCCGGAATACACCATTCTGGAGGTTGGTACTAGCTTTGGTGAGATCTACTAAATCTCGATCGAATCCCATTTCTCCGGAGCCTGTCTGGGCGGCGAGTTCAGATTTCTGGAGCTTGGCTACCATCCGGCTGAGGGAACTAGCCACTTCTTGGCGGACTCTGGC
>NZ_JANLWO010000197.1:0-12020 GCF_031364565.1 Chamaesiphon sp. OTE_20_metabat_361 | reverse complement strand
AATTCAGGCGGCGGAAGCCATGGCTGACGATCGCCTCTACCCCGCACTATTACACTTACAAACTTGGTGCGACAGTACCTATTTGGCAGATGCCTTATCGGCTTGCCAGCCGCGAGCTTGCCCATCAATCTAACCCTCTATGCCTTTCCGCATCAGCCCGATAAACCAAGCGTCTGGGAGCAATTTCCGCAAACCTAGTAAGAAAGTTGCGTTACCTCCAGCCGGATAGCGCAATTTCCAACTACCATCGGATGCAGCTTTGTAGATTGCCTGGGCGGTTATTTCTGGTGGCGAACCATTGGCACCAGCTCGATCCATCTTCGGCAGCGTCCGATCGATATACTCATCATAGGCAGTCAACCCAGCTTTTCTGGCGACATTAATCGATCGACTATAAAAATCCGTTTTAATCGCACCGGGTTCGATAATTTTGACTTTGATATTAAACTGGCGCAATTCGTATTGGAGTGATTCGGAAAAGCCATCGACAGCCCATTTTGTAGCGTGATAAGGACTATAAATCGGGAAAGTCATCCGTCCGCCGATCGAGGCGACATTTACGACTACACCTTGCTGGCGTTGCCGAAAGTGCGGCAAAATCGCCCTCGTGACTTCCATCAGTCCAAAAACGTTGGTTTCAAACTGACCGCGAATATCGGCCATCTCACAGGCCTCAAAAGCCCCGATCAGCGCATAACCAGCATTATTAACAACGACATCGATCGCCCCAAAATGAGCGATCGCCTTATCGATCGCCGCATGAATCGTCTCTACTTTAGTAACATCCAATGGCAAGCACAGTACATTCGGGAGATTGGCAAGTTCGGGCGATTTTTCGGGAGTACGCATGGTCGCAGCCACGTTCCAGCCTTGCTGTTGAAATAGTTGCGCGGTAGCTCGCCCAATCCCAGTAGATGCTCCAGTAATAAATACGGTCTTGCTCATGGAAAATCACTCAGAATTTAATTTAGTTCTATTGTAATTAAATTGCTTTAATCCGCATACTTAGATCTAGCCAAGGCGATCGGGTAATCGGTGCGCTGGTGGAGATATAATCGACCCCAGTTGCGGCAACTTGACGAATTGTAGTTAGGGTAATATTCCCCGATGCTTCAATTTTGATGCGATTGTTTGCAGCGCGAATAACTGTAACTGCTTGGCGCATCAAATCTGGGGGCATATTATCGAGCATGATAATATCAGCATCACAGTCGATCGCCTCTTGCACTTGGACTAATGATTCGGTTTCAACTTCGATCGTCAGTGGGTAAGGCATCGCTTGACGAATACCGGAGATCGCGGCGGCAATCCCGCCAGCAGCGGCAATATGATTGTCCTTAATCATCACCGCATCATCTAATCCCATCCGGTGATTGACACCCCCACCGACGGTAGTCGCATATTTTTCTAGTAAGCGCAAACCAGGGGTAGTTTTGCGGGTATCGACTAATTGTGCTGGTAGATCGGCGATACATTCGACATATTTATTAGTCGCCGTAGCAATCCCGCTCAAGCGCATTGCTAGATTTAAGGCTGTCCGTTCGCCCATGAGTAATGTGGCTAAATCTGCAGTAATTGTAGCGATCGATTCCCCCGATCCACAAGCCGCTCCCTCGGCAACTAGCGGCTCATATTTGGCTTGAGGATTCAAAAGTTCAAATATGCGTTTGGCAACTGGTAGAGCGGCAACTACCCCAGTTTCCTTAGCAATCCAGGTCGCTGTTGCAATTCGCTCTACATTCGGTAAGCCCTGGGTACTGCGATCTGAGCGACCGATATCTTCTTGGAGCCATTGTGTCAGATGTGGATCGAGGACGATCCATGGGGGCAAAATTGGGGTCATCGATCGTTTAAGCTGTGAGAAATTGAGTAATTAAGTAGCTAGGCGTAATTAAGTATAAGATATCGTGTAGGGTGGGCACCGCCCACCAGATAGGTTTCAGACATAATATATCTTATAAATAATTGCATTTACCCACTTAGTTGTAGGAAATCTGCAAGCAATTTTAGCTAACCAGTTGAGCCATCCCGATCGATTCTATCACTAGCCGATTTGAGTGTCGATCGAACCGATAATATTGAAACTGCTAATATGAGTGTAGTCCTATCTAGTGCGAGTAACTAAGCGATGTCTGCATATACTTCGGAAGAACTCAATACGATCGTCCAAGCACCAATGACGATCGGTATGGCTGTAGCTGTCGTAGATCTCGGGATTGTCTCCAGCGCGATCGAGGCTGTGGTACTATCACAACAATTAACAGGTGCTGCCAAAAAATATCCGGGCAACTCGATCGTCCAAGCTGCTTTTTCAGATGCGGTACTCGGGAGCGGTCAAATTAAGCCCAAGAAGCCAGACATTCAGCCCGAAGATGTCAAGTCTGGCGCGGTGGTAGATCGGGCGCTTGAATATGTCGATCGAGCGGTAGCTACAATCGGCACCAAAGCCACCCCAGCGGAAATCGCTGAGTTCAAACAATTTGTCTACGCCTGCGCCGAAGCAGTCGCGAAAGCAGCGGGCAGTGGCTTGTTTGGTTCGGGAGATCCCAAAATCAGCACAGCCGAGGCATCAGCTTTAGTTAAAATCAAAGCAGGATTAGGCGTCTAGCCGCACGCTTAGCGATCTGGCTGCTAAGTATTTTCAAAGGGTAGGGGACAGGCTAAAGTAGAGAAGCAATCGGACGATCGCGGTATTTGGCGGTCGTCCGATTGCTAAATTCTCTACCCCCGATTTTCTAAAGCTATGATTACTACTGAAACGTTGAGTCAATCGACTCCCACTTATGAAGTGGAACTCGCGATCGAGACTTATCAGTTACGCAAAGTATACCGGACTGGCTTTTGGCTCAATCGTCAGGTTGAATCATTAAAAGAATGTACGCTGCAAGTCGAACAAGGTGAAACTTTTGGGCTATTAGGATTGAATGGTGCTGGCAAAACGACACTGCTCAAAACATTATTAGGAATTGTCAAATCGACTAGCGGCAAAGGACTATTACTCGGCAAGCCATTGGGAGATCGATCGGTCAAACAAAAAATTGGTTATCTGCCCGAAAATCCTTATTTTTATGATTTTCTAACGGGTTGGGAATTATTAGAGTACACGGCAGGATTATTTGAAATTCCCTACTCTGTTCAAAAAAAACGGATTCCAGCACTACTCGAATTAGTTGGATTGGCACAATCTGCTGCTAAGAAAAAGCAACTTCGGCAGTATTCTAAGGGGATGGTGCAGCGGGTAGGGATGGCGCAAGCACTAATTAACGATCCCGAACTTATTTTCCTCGACGAACCGATGTCTGGACTCGATCCATTAGGGATCAAACAGATGCGGGACATCATCGTCTCATTAGGCGACGCGGGTAAAACTGTCTTCTTTAATAGTCACGTTTTAGCAGAAGTCGAGCAGATTTGTAGTCGCGTAGGCATCTTGGCGCGGGGTGAATTAATTTGCTGCGGTACATTATCAGATTTATTGGTAAATCCAGTTGATGCAGAGCCGAACTCCGGGCGCTATTATGATGTGACTGGGCGCGGCGGCAATCGAGAAATTCTCGATCGATGGATGAGCGAGATCGCTTATCAGGATGATATTTGGCAGGGCAAACTTCACGGCGAACCTCAAGAGTTTATGTCTACCTTGCGATTGTTAGGAGCAGAATTAATATCGCTCAAACAAGGACGGGCATCGCTTGAAGAATTCTTTATGGAACAAATGGAAATACGTGGTATTCGATCGAGTACCTAAATTCACACCTTAACCTAATATGAAAAAAACTCGCTCGCAGCCTTACAATCAGCTTGAATTTGATTGGTGAGGGCAGTCAAATCGGCGAACTTTTGTTCGGTTCTCAAGAAGTGATGTAGATAAACGATTATTTCTCGATCGTACAAATCGCCGTCCCAATCGAGCAAATGCACTTCCACTGTGGTATTCACACCATTAACCGTCGGACGTTTGCCGATATTCATCACGGCGGGCAATTGCGTCTGCGTATCGGTATCGACGCGAACGCAGTAGACACCCTGACGCGGCAGAAATTTTTCGGCAGGGTATTGAAGATTCGCTGTCGGAAATCCGATCGATCTGCCGATCGATTGTCCGCTAACTACCGTACCCACGATCGAATAATAGCGACCTAATAAAACCTGTGTCAATTTTAAATCCGCAGCCAATAATGCCGCTCGAATCCGCGAGCTACTAATTCGGCTATCGCCATCGGTTTCTAAGGGCGCAATTTTAGTCTGGATACCAATCTGAGCCGTTAGCTCGACGAGATCTGTGGCTGCACCCGCACGTTGATTGCCAAATCGAAAGTCCTCACCCACGCTAATAAATTTAGCCTGAATTTGACAAGCCAAAATTCGATCGATAAATTCTTGTGGCGACAATTTTACCAGCTCTCGATCGAATGGCAATAAAATCAGTTGCTGGATGCCCAACCGTTCTAAAATGATGGCGCGTTCGTGATGTGGCGTCAGGAGTTGTCGCGGTTGTCCGGTAAAATATTGCTGGGGATGCGGCGCAAATGTTACTACCGTTTTGTAAAGAGCGGGATTGTCGCTAGCTAAAACAGGTCTAATCACCTCCAAGTGACCCCGATGAATCCCGTCAAAGTTACCTAGCGCAATCGCTGTGGGAGTCAATAAATTGTCGAGAGATGAGGTAATCTGCACTTTTATTTGTTACTACTTGGCAATCGATCGATCGATTAGCTGTTGTTTTTAGAGTAAAATTTCATCGAACTATCATTGGAGTTCGCGTAGCGTCTGCCTTAGCAAAAGCCCCACCGAGCGGTAATCGAGAAATTAGTTTCCCAAACCCGTAATATGTTGCAAAATAATGTCTATTTTTCCTTCGAGTCTAGCAATATCTCCCTTCATTGAAGAAATATCCGCTCGCGTCGCATCGGATTTATCTTGAAGTTCGTCTAGCTCTTCGTACACCTGCTGAAAATTTTCATCGATACTTCTGGCTGGCATCTGAGTCGCTTCTAGACGTTGGATTCGCCAATCCATTTCACGGACTCTCTGCCTGAGATCCCGATCTGGTCGGTTTGATTCCGGTGAGTTGGTCATAGTAATCGATATTTTAAACCCTTTTCTATTTTCTCATTATTTTCTGTCAAGTGCTTGCACCGATCTCAGCTAGCTCCCGATCTCTAAACATCACATCTGCAACTCGACTGACATCGAACATTTCCGCCACATCATGAACGCGGAGGATATCTGCACCCCTGGCAATTGCCGCACAACAGGCGGCTGCGGTGCCCCACAAGCGCCGTTCGGGGTCGGGTTGGTTCAAAATCTTACCGATGAAGCTTTTACGCGATACACCGACCAATAGGGGCAAATCTAGGATTTGGAACCTGTCAAGCTGGCGAATTATTTCGATACTCTGATAATACTGCTTGGCAAAACCAATCCCCGGATCGAGCATTACCCGGTCACGATCGATTCCCGCCGCGATCGCGCGATCGATTTGGCGCTCGAAGAAGGCTAAAATCTCACTTATGACATCATCATAATCGGTCATCTGCGTCATCGTCGCAGGCGTACCGCGCATGTGCATTAAGATATAAGGTACCCCAAGCTGCGCGACTGTCTCGAACATTTTTTCGTCAAATTGTCCGCCAGAAATATCATTGACAATATCCGCACCAGCTTGGATTGCCGCTCGCGCGACGGTGGCTTTGGTGGTATCGATCGAAATGGGGATATGCTGAATATCGGGATGCTGGCGAATCCGCTCGATTACCGGAATCACCCGCGCCAATTCTGTTATTTCATCGACAGGTGTCGCCCCTGGTTTGGTAGACTCCCCGCCGATATCGATAATATCCACACCTGAGATTACCATCTGGACTGCTTGCGCGATCGCCGCATCCACCGTTGCAAATCGCCCCCCATCGCTAAAACTATCGGGAGTCACATTCAACACGCCCATCATATAGGTGCGACTCCCCCACTCAAAACTTTTACCGCGTATAGTTAATAATTTGCTCATCATATTATCAGCCAGATTAGTTTGCTAGTTTGCAGAATCGAGATCGATCGGTATGCTGATTGGAGAAATTGTATTTAGTCGATCTCTAAACTTGCTTGCCTCAGTTTTGATGCTGTCTAGATTCGAGCATAACTACGATCGTCGCTCCCAGTACATAAGCGATAATATCTTTCCAATCGAATGTACTACCGATCGCGATCGCGATGACCTTATATTTTTGCAATCCTAAAACAGCGACCAAATTAAAATATTGTAAAAGCTCGATCGTCCAAGCAAATAATAAAACTAATAACGCAGCGGTATGATATCGAATCTTCCAGAAAGTTCTCACCAAGCAATAAATCAGAATAACTACCAACACATCGCCGATAAAAGGTCGGATAAAACGATCGTCGATAAAAATAGCGATAAATACCTCTATTAGAAACAATCCAATTGTATAGCAAGCATACCTGTTATTGAAAATCAACATCTAACAATTACAATTATGAAGTCACTGTGAGTGTAATTCTAATTCATTGGACGAGCCAAATTTTTAAACTTAGTTAAAGCTGGATCGAAGACTAGCTTGACTACACCTGTCGGACCATTACGATGTTTGGTGATAATTAGTTCGGTAATGTCTCGATCGGGCGTATCGGGATTATAATAAGCATCACGATAGAGCATAATAATCAAATCTGCGTCTTGTTCGATCGATCCACTTTCTCTCAAATCTGACATCATTGGCCGCTTATTATTTCTAGCTTCCACCCCCCGACTTAATTGCGACAAAGCAATCAATGGTACTTGCAATTCTCGGGCTAATCCTTTTAAACCACGAGTGATTTTTGAAATTTCTTGAACGCGATTTTCGCTGCTACCTTCCATCAGTTGCAAATAATCGATCATGATTAATCCCAAGGTGCCTCCATGCTCGGCTTGCAATTTCCGCGCTTGACTCCGCATCTCCATCAGCATCATGCTGGCATTGTCATCGATAAAAATTGGTAGCTCAGATATCCGATCTACTGCCTTATATACCGAGTCCCATTCATTCGGACTAATTCGCCCCGCACGTAGGCGATTACTATCGACACCAGCTTCACTAGCAATCAATCTTTGTACCAATTGATCTTTAGACATTTCTAAACTAAACACTAATACTGGAAGCTTATGCAGTCTTGCCATATTGTAGGCAATGTTCAAACTGATAGCCGTATTATGAACGCAGATATCGTTGGCAACGAAATTATGAGTATCAGGAATTGTTAGATCGTAAACTTGTTTTTCGCCAGTATATTCAATCGAAACAATTTCATCCCAGTATACCTGTCTTAGATCTTCTCTATTTTTATCATCCTCTGAAATTAATAATGATAATTTTTCAAGCTCGTCCTCTTCACCTAATATTCCAATTTCATTAATAAAACTTGCAATCGAGCGACTTTCTATAATGCTCAACTTCCATTCTGGATTTATATTATTCGTGACATTAAATTCTATCGAGCTAATAATTCTAAATCTTAGTAACAAGTGCTGAATCTGTCTAATTATTTTTACGCTCTCTCCTCTATAAATAATATGAGGTATGTTATTTAATACGCTTAAATAAGTATCAGTAGCAAACAAGCCGCGTAAAAACAGCGCGACTTGAGGTCTGATTAGCTTGAATATATAAGCAGGTATAATTGTCTGAACAGAACAGCTACCCCACATCTCTACTTGTTTGCTCCAGTCGAGTAATTGGCAATCTGCTGATATTTCAGATCCGAACACTGGTAAAGAAATAGGAATCCCAATCCGATCCCCTACCTCAATTTCGGCAAGCTTTTGCCAGCCGTCTAATGTTAAGAATGGATGAGTCAGAGTGGTTTCGATCGATCTACCCAATCGAGTCGTAACTTTAAATACTGGTTTGATGCCATCATCTACATACGCTGATGGCTTAGTAAGACTAAATTTCCAGTTATCATTTAGAGTTAATATTTCTGCTTGTTGCTGATGATATAGCTCTTGAATAGTTTTAATCGAACCGTCTGCTAATACAATTTCGGAATCATAAGCGAGACATTTTCCCATTGACGGACGACCCGCAATAATAATCAGATCCGATCGCTGAAATCCACCAGTCATGCCATCGAGATCGCTAAAATCACTTGTCAATCCTGGCGGGATAAGTTTGTCATGACGATCTTGGATATCTTGATAGGTTGTCGCGACGATTTCTTTGATCGGTGTTAGCCCTTGCTTGGGTCTAGCCTGCGTCAAATTGAGGATTTGTTGTTCTGATTCATCGAGGACGGTTTCTAATGGTCGCTCGGTTGCAAAGCCCAACTGCGTGACTTCTGTCCCGGCTTTAATCAATTCGCGCCGGATATATTTATCCATCACCAATACGGCGAGCGAATCAATATTCACCGCACTAACCGTTCGCTCTAATAATTGAATTAGTTTAGCCTGTCCGCCAATTTTTTCAAGCTGGTTTTGGTCGATCAACCAATCGGTAAGCGTGAGCAAATCTGTCGGCTTACCCTGACTATTGAGCGCCAAAGCTGCTTGATAAATATCGATGTGGGTGGGGATATAAAAAGCTTCTGGAACGAGTTTTTCAGCGACGCGTCCGATCGCTTCTGGATCGAGTAAGATACCACCTAAGATCGCCTCCTCAACTTCAATATTCTGCGGTGGAATCAGATTTGTCGATCGAAAGTTGGGTGTATCCATAGAAGGGATTAGGGAATAGGGATTAGCGAAAAGTGCGGTCTTGGGGTTTCCCCAAGTAGAGCACCTTTTCAAGACAGGGAATAGAGGGTAGGGAATGATGCTACCAACAAATTGCAGTACTATTATACTAAAAAATTAGTCTAGATACAAAAATAGGCTGCGGGTGCAGCCTGAGTCGATCGATAAGATAACGCTAAAATTACTTAGAGACGACTTCGATCTCAACGGTAACGATAACTTCGGGATGAAGCTTGAGTTCGGCTCTATAGGTACCGATTTTAGCTACATCAGGCATGGTGATATCACGTTTATCAACTTCTTGCGTAGTGATGGATTTGATGATGTCAGCAACTTCTGCCGTTGTCACCGTACCAAAAATGGCATCGTTTTCACCAACTTGCTTAGCAATGGAGAATTTACCAGTTTTTTCGATCGCGGCTTTTTGAGTCAGAGCTACTTCTTTGAGTGCCAATAACCGCAGCCGCTCGATTTCGCGCCGCTTTTCAGCTTGCTTGAGGATGCCTGGAGTTACATTGGTAGCAATCTTCTGAGGAAGGAGATAGTTACGAGCATAACCGGGTGCTACTTCTACTAAGTCGCCATTTTTGCCCAGTTTACGGACGTCTTGGGTTAAAACTAACTGTACGCGCTTTGCCATATTGATTTTATGTATTAAGCTTTCTGAGCTATATTTGAGATGGTGCCACAAACCTACGATCTTATCACACTTCGTCTTAGATTTTAGGCTTTAGGCTTTAGGTTCGAGTGGATAGTAGATAGTGAATAGTGGATAGTGGATAGTGGATAGAGTCGGAATAATCACCCAGTCACCCAGCCACCTAGTCACCCAGTCTCCCAGTCTCCCAGTCCCCCCGTCTGTCTTGAAAAGGTACTCTACTTGGGGAAACCCCAAGATCGCACTTTTCGCTCCCCGTCCCCCATCCCCCATCTCCTAATCAATGTCGCGATTTCAAAAGCTCCTCAATTATCTCGATCCTTACAGATGGCAAGTCGCCCAGGGTATTGGTGCGCTGTTTGTCGTCAATGCGTTGAGTGTCTATATTCCCCTGTTAATTAGGGAAGGGATCGATCGACTAAAAACTTCATTTACTAGCGAATATCTCACTCGACTGGCGATCTTTCTGGTGCTATTGACATCAATTATGTGGATAGTCAGAATGGCATCACGGATTGCGATTTTTGGTGTGGGGCGACAAGTACAAGCCAAAATGAAGCAAGATATCTTCGAGCATATTCTGAGTTTGGAGCCGGGGTATTTTGTGACGATGACGGTGGGAGATCTCGTCAATCGATTTACGAGTGATGTGGAAAACATCATGCGGCTGGTGGGATTTGCGGTATTGAGTACGGCAAATATCGTATTTGCTTACGCGCTGACTTTACCCGCGATGTTGTCGATTAATGTCAAGCTCACGCTGATGGCATTGGCTGTCTATCCATTGATGTTGATCGTCGTTCAACTGTTTAGCGGACAACTTCGCACGCAACAGGTAACGGTGCAAGAATCGATCTCGGATTTGAGTGAGTTGATTCAAGAGGATATGAGTGGGATTGCCTTGATTAAAATCTACGCTCAAGAGGAAACCGAGCGCAAAGCATTTCGCCAGAAAAATAATGAGTTATTTACAGCTAACCTCAAATTAGCTCAACTCAGAAATACAATTTTTCCAATCATTCAAGGGTTAGCCTCAATTAGTTTGCTAGTATTATTGTGGCAAGGGGGCTTAGCGATCGTCGATAACCAGATCACCGTCGGTGACTTCTTATCCTTAATTATTTTCGCTCAAAATCTAATTTTTCCTACTGCCTTGCTAGGATTCACAATTACAGCTTACCAGCGTGGGGAAGTTAGTATCGATCGAGTCGAAGCGATCCTGTTCAATCGTCCGCAGATCGCCGATTTACCGACATCAATTCATTTAGATACGCCCATCAAAGGTCAGATTGTCGCTCGGAATTTTAGCTATACTTATCCTGGTGCCCAGACGCCAGCACTCAAGCAACTTAATTTTACAATCGAAGCAGGCGAAACGATCGCGATCGTCGGGCCGATCGGCGCGGGTAAATCGACATTGGCAAATGCCTTACCTCGGTTATTAGAAATCCCCGAGCAGAGTCTATTTATTGATGGTTATGACGTTCATCAATTGAGTTTAGCGGACTTGCGCTCGGCGATCGCCTATGTACCGCAAGAAAGCTTCTTGTTTAGTACCTCGATCGAGAATAATATTCGTTACGGCGATCCGTTGGCAAACCATGATGCTGTCGAGACAGCGGCTAAATGGGGACAGATTAACACCGAAATCCTCAACTTCCCCCAACAGTACGACACGATTGTCGGCGAACGCGGCATCACCCTTTCCGGCGGACAACGCCAACGTACAGCCCTATCCCGTGCCTTGCTGCTAAACGCACCGATTCTGATCCTCGATGACGCCCTCTCAAGTGTAGACAATCAGACAGCCACAGCCATTCTCCAAAACTTGTCCCAATCTGGGCAGAAACGGACGGTGCTGTTTATCACCCATCAATTATCCGCCGCCGCGACAGCCGATCGCATTCTAGTAATGGATAAGGGTGAAATCGTGCAAACTGGCACTCACCAGGAATTAATCGCCCGTGCAGGTTTGTATCAGTGGCTGTGCAGTCAGAACCAATTGGAAGAGTTGCTCCATTAGTACAGCATTGCCAGGTAAGACTGGCACTCACCAAGAATCGATTACGACTCTCGATCTCAACCCACGATCGAGCCGATCTCCATCGACATTAATCACTCCGTACTTGTCAGCGCCGTGTCAAATAATCTCCAATCTCACCATATTACTAGCTTAAGAGTAGCTAAAATAGATGATTACCACTCGATCGCATTCTTGGAGTATTATCTATAGACACCTGTGTTCTAAGCCACTCCGGTTCCATTCACTCGATCGAGTGAGAATTGACTCCACAAAAGTTTCATGAGCTGGTTTAGATCGTTAGACTATCCCGCCGCCGCCGATAGTTGCGGGTAGATCCTAGTTGGTAATCGCCAACCGATTGTGTGTGAACGTACTCGCGATCGTTGTTGAGTCACTGGTAACAATGATATCTTTCTTGTTGAAGCTATTTTGTTTTAATAAGTTGAATATTAGTTATCATCTCGACTCAATTTGATGGTTAAATACAAATTATCGATCGTTACAAACGGTTAACTTTAGTCAGAAGATTATGAAAGCAGTTGGTGGAAAAGACCGCAAGCGACTACTATTAATCGATGATGACCCCAATCTCATCTTATTAGTCAAAG
>NZ_JANLWO010000179.1:0-4820 GCF_031364565.1 Chamaesiphon sp. OTE_20_metabat_361 | reverse complement strand
AATTCAGGTAACAGATCAACAAGCGATCGAATATGGACGTAGATTAGCACGAGAGGAAGGCTTATTATCCGGTATTTCTACAGGTGCTGCGTTATGTGCTGCGATCGAAGTCGGTCGTCGCCCTGAAAATAAAGGTAAACTAATTGTCATGATCCAGCCCAGTTTTGGCGAACGCTATCTCAGTACGCCGCTGTTTCAAGATCCAGAAGTTGGTTAGAGAGACTAGGGGACTAGGGGACTGGGAGACTGAGAGACTGGGAGACTGGGAGACTGGGAGACTGGGAGACTTGGGTATCAAATTATCGTAAGCCTTATTCACTATTCACCATTCACTATCCACCATCCACCATTCACCGCTCAATGTCAGAAACGCACTACCAAGTTCTCCAAGTCTCCCCCCAAGCTACTGCTGATGAGATCAAACAATCTTATCGGCGGCTAGCTAAAGAATTTCATCCCGATGTAAATGGTGGCAAAGCTAACGCCGATCTCATTATCAAGCTCAACGCTGCTTATGAAGTATTAGGCGACGAGCGTCAGCGTCGCGCCTACGATTATTTGTTCGAGTCGAATGTGGCAATCCCCCGCCAACAACAATCCGCCGCGCATATTCCCCGCCGTCCGCGCACTGTCGGACGAGAATTGGACGAAGAACTAATCCTGTGGCTCAATCAAGTTTATCAGCCGATAAATCGGACGATTAACTGGATCATCAAGCCGCTCAAGACGCAAATTCAAGAACTTTCTGCCGACCCATTCGATGATGAATTAATGGGTAATTTTGAGGCTTATGTAAATCAATGTCAGCAACATTTACAGAAGATCGACAAAATTTTTCACTCGATGCCCAATCCTTCATTAGTTGCCGAGATTGCTGCTAATTTGTACTATACAATTAACCAAGTATCAGATGGAGTGAAGGAGTTAAATTTTTATACTATGAATTATGATGAAAGCTACCTACATGATGGCATCGAAATGTTTAAAATTGCCGCTCAGTTGCAGAGAGAAACTAATAAGAAAGTCAAGGTTTATAAATAGAGGGTAGAGGGTGTCTAATTACTGAAGATTAACCACGAGCTATGAGCGAATTTATTTTTCATCTGGCATTCCCGATCGCGAATATCATCGACACCAAAAAATTCTACGTCGATGGATTGGGTTGTACTGTGGGTAGAGAGGCAGCAAATTCAATAATTCTCAATCTGTACGGTCATCAATTAGTCGCGCACATCACTACAGAGGTTACTCCTCAGCAGGGGATTTACCCGCGTCACTTTGGAATTGTGTTCCCGAATTTAACTGATTGGCAAGCCTTACTCGATCGGGCAATCGAGCGCCAGCTAAAATTTTATCAGTCGGCAAAACATCGATTTCCCGGCGCAATTACGGAACACCGCACATTCTTTTTAGTAGACCCTTTTACCAACTTATTAGAGTTCAAATATTATGCCCAGAGTGAGGCGATCTTTGGGGCAAGCGAGTTCACTCAAATTGGCGACTCGATCGGTTGAATGAGGGCATCGAAAATCGCAGCCAGCGTGCGACGATCGGCTACCATCCACGGGTGAGTGAGGACGGGAATTTGGAGTTCTCTACCGATGCCGAGTTGCGAGCTAGTCGGTGGCAAAATAATCAGGTCAAATGGCGTCCAGATCGATGTAAAGTTCACCCGACTTAACATCTCAACATCACGATTTAGATCTGTTATGAAATCACTATCGGGACACATTTGTCTACAGCCAGTCCGCGTCGAAAAATTAGCTGCCAGCGTGCCCTGATGGGGCGTAGAAATCGTAATTAGCCGTCCGACACGTTGACGCCTATTTGCTTGCGGCGCGTCCCCTAGGGCAGCATCGATGCCACCTAAGCGCTGGACATAATAACGGCTGACTAGCCCACCCATACTAAAGCCGAGCAAATCGATTTGCTCGTCAGGTGCAAAAGTCCGCTCGACTAGCTTGGCGACTTGTTGGGCGAGGATTTCTAGCCGCGTATCGCCAGTATTAGCATCGAGATCGATCGTCGCGACTTGCCAGCCCAAATCGCGCAGGTAGCTGGCAATTTTCCGCATTTTGTGGCTGGTATCCATCAATCCATGCACGAGTAAAATGGGGTTGCGGCGCACGGAATTTTGCGAATCTGGATGGGGCTGAAGCGGTGATTGGGTCTTCACGATCGGGCATAATAATAGATATCAGTTTTCAGTTTAGGTCAGCTAGCGAGGGCGGCTCGGTCGGCTTATGACAGTTACACTAGTGGCTCATCGCCGCCGATCGGTAAACTTTTGTTAAACTTTCTCAGCTTATCTTGCACATGCCAGCGACCAAAATTGATAATTCGTTTTATGTAATGAGAGAGATAATTTACCGTGTTTAAAAAGTTTTTTGGCAAAAAAAATGATGGTTTCTTCATGCAGCTAGAAGATGAAGATGCTACATCACAGCCTGCTAAAGCAGAAACTAAAGCAAAAGCCAAACCCGAGCCAGCACCTACCGCACCTGCGGCAACTGTAACGACAGCACCAGCTCCAGTAGCGGTAACTACAACTGAAGTCGTAGTTACCGCTACTGCAACCCCTGAAACAGTTAAAGTCGATAAGAAAGCTGACAAAAAGGCCGACAAAAAGGTTGACAAAAAAGCTGTTCAGAAAACAGAAGCTGCACCAGCGCCAGTAGCTCCGGCACCTGTAGCGGCTCCGGCGGCTCCTCCCATTACGAACTTCGCCACCGACTACCTGATTAAACCGTCCTCCAATAGCAGTCGCCGGATGCCCGGTGCCAACATGCGCGGATTTTTGGATTTGGCACGTCAGGTTGACAAACCCAAAGCTTTTAAAGCGACTGCCGCCGAGCGCAAAGGCAAGGAATAATGTGCTTGGGTAGAAGCACAGATCCGACCGTAAAAATTAGCCGCGTTTGGAGTTGATTTACCCCCCCAACCCCCCCGAATATGCGCGGATGCGCGCACTGTTCGGGTTCCCCGACAGTGTTAGCGGCGTTTTTATTTCTAGGGTTACCCCCGAATAAAAAAGCGACGCAGCTCCCTTCGGGAAGGCTTCGCCAACGAACGGGAGCGACGCACACAACTCGGAGGAAACCTCCGAGTTGTGTGCGTCAAGAGAGGTTTCCTCCCGTTCGTTGGCGTCAGCGACGCGCGTTCTGGAGGTTCCCTCCAGGTCGAGCGCGTCAAGACAAGACAACGACAAGACAGCGCACCAAGCAGGGGGGCTTTTCATGCTCCCTCCCCTTAGAAAGGGGAGGGCTGGGGTGGGGTAAAGGACTACGCATCATATCCACTACTTGTATATAGACCGTAGCTTTCTAAGGGCTGGGCTGAGGGCAAGACTCACCCACGATCGCGACACATCGAGAGCGTACTGTAGAGATGAAAAGCGCGATCCCAGAGACTATCGGCACGACGCAATAATTCTAAGTGGGGATCGATACGTCCGAGCGATTCGGGATAGCCGATTGCGGTTTCGGCAAACGGCGTAAAATTGGTCTGAGTGGGAATGTGTGCGACTTGTTCGCTAATTTGGGAGATGAGATTTTTCCAGTTGTCGCGGCTGGTAGTAGCTAGCTGTTGCGCGTTGACTAATTCGCTCGGGTTGAGATCTAGCTGACTGCTAGCGACATCGCCATATTCGTGGCGATGTCGCTCTAGTGACTGCTTATACTCACAAAAATTATAGGTTTGCGAACATAGTCTAAAGATACTCCGCCGATGGCGTAATTGGATGTCACAAACATTTACATAGTCCAGAATTTTCGGTTTGCGGAACGTGCGCTGATAGGCATCGATTTCCATCACTTCTTCAAAAATCGGCAGCATTCCCGTGACGATCTGAGTGACTTCCGACCAGTTAAAATTAAACGTCCGCAGCTCGCCACGATCGTCCGTACAGACGATTTCGCCTTTGGGATGGAAGGATTGAAAATGTCCGACTTGAAACACGTACATCTGCTGTGTATCGTGTTGCGAGATACAAAAACAGGGAATCCCAGCCGCGAGTAATCGATCGCGATAAAATTGTAACTCGCCCATTTGTCCCAACCGATATAGCCGCCAGCCCCGGCTGGGTAACTGAAGTTTGGCACTGTAAGGATCGATTTCCATAATTGCCGCAAATTGCTTGACGACGGCTTGCTTGTGTTCTAAGGACATCGGTTCGAGTACCAAAAATCCTGGCTCGCTGTTTTGAGCGATGCCAGCTTTGGCTGTGACTAGCTTTGCTGCTTGGATTTGGGCTTGAAGCTGCTCGATCCGCCCGATGCCTTGACGCGCTTCGGTGGCGATCTTCCGATTGACAGCATGTTGGAGCAAGGATCGATAAACTGCGAGGGCTTTGTCGAGCTGGTCTGTTGCTTCATGCAATTGTGCTGCATACAATTGAACTTGGTAGTCGTCTGGTCGCTCTAAAATGAGTGCAGCGATCAGTTTGGCGGCAGTTTGATAGTCCTGACGATTTAGGGCAGAAGCCGCTTGCTCTAACATAAATTTAGGATAATTAATGGCATGAAGTAATCTCAAACAATCGTCTTGAGGAGTTAGCCCGATTCGAGACAACAGTTTTCGATGGTTGGCGATGATGGCTTAGTCGAATCGGTAGCTCGTAGATAATAAATAGTTTGAACTTTTGTAAAAAACGTCATTATCGAATCGATCGACTGCTGCATCTCTATTAGGATGCCCGATTGTCGATCGGAATTTAACTAACAAGGATTTTTCGATCGCGTAGCGTCGCACTCGTCGAGTTAGTAGCCCCCAATCCGGTTCGGTTGGTCGGGAAACTGGGGCTTCAGCTTAGCATCCGCTGC
>NZ_JANLWO010000177.1:0-2488 GCF_031364565.1 Chamaesiphon sp. OTE_20_metabat_361 | reverse complement strand
TCCAAATTCAATCTGTATAGCTTAAAGCTAGCGAGAATTACCGCCATGACAGCAGCCATACCAGCCACCCAAAATAAGTTTGAGCGACTCAAATCAGAAAAAGACGGACTAGCACTCAAAGCCGAATTAGCAGAATTTGCCCGGATTGGCTGGGAAGCGATGGATGAGACCGACCGCGAGCATCGGTTGAAGTGGTTGGGCGTTTTCTTTCGTCCCGTGACTCCAGGGCGGTTTATGATGCGGTTGCGGGCACCGAGCGGGATTACGACCAGCGACCAGTTACGCGTGTTGGGCGATATCATCCAACGGTATGGGGATGACGGGAGTGCCGATATTACTACCCGCCAAAGCATCCAGCTTCGGGGGATTCGGATTGAGGATTTGCCCGAAATCTTTCGGAAGATGGCTGCTGTCGGGCTGACGAGTATGCAGTCGGCGATGGATAATGTTCGCAACATTACAGGTTCGCCTGTAGCAGGCATCGAAGCGGGGGAATTGTATGACACCCGCGAAATGATTCAGGAATTGCAGGATCGGATTATTAGCAAGGGTGAGGGCAATCCTGAGTTTAGTAATCTACCACGCAAATTTAACATCGCGATCGCGGGTTGTCGCGACAACTCGGTTCATGCCGAAATTAACGATCTTGCCTTCGTTCCGGCATTCAAAGATGATGTATTTGGATTTAATGTTTTAGTCGGTGGCTTCTTTTCGGGTAAGCGGTGCGATGCGGCGATGCCGATGAATGTCTGGGTGGCACCTGAAGAAGTTGTCGAGTTTAGTTTGAGTATCCTGCGCCTGTTCCGCGACAATGGTTTGCGTGCCAATCGGATGAAGGCGCGATTGATGTTTCTCATCGATGAATGGGGGATTGAAAAATTCCGGGCTGAAGCCGAACGCGTCTATGGCAAAACTCTCTTAGCTGCGGCACCAAAAGACGAAATCGAATGGGAAAAGCGCGACCACATTGGCGTGTATCCTCAGAAGCAAGCGGGACTGAATTATGTCGGCCTGCATATCCCCGTCGGTCATCTCAAAGCTGCTGATTTCTTTGAATTAGCCAGATTGGCGGAAGTGTACGGGACTGGCGAAGTCCGATTTACGGTCGAGCAAAATGCAATTATTCCCAATATTGCCGATGCCGAGTTAGACCTTTTATTGAGCGAACCAACTTTAACCAGATTTCAAGTCAATCCTGGCAATCTCACCCGCACGGTGGTTTCTTGTACTGGCGCTCGATTTTGCAACTTTGCGCTGATTGAAACCAAGCAACATGCTGTATCGGTTATCGATGCAGTCGAAGCAAAGGTTGATGTCCCCAAACCAGTGCGGATTCACTGGACTGGATGCCCCAATTCTTGCGGTCAACCTCAAGTCGCCGATATCGGCTTGATGGGTGCCAAAATTCGCAAGGATGGTCAAACTGTCGAGGCTGTGGATATCTTCATGGGTGGTACTGTGGGTAAAGATGCCAAGCTCGGCGAAAAGGTGATGAAAGGAATACCACTATCCGAATTAGACGGCGTACTGGTTGGCTTATTAGTTGAAAAGTTTGGGGCGACAATCTCGGGAGTTTAATTAATCAGTTCGTCACTCATACTAGTCAAGGTTGTCAAGTTATTGACAACCTTTTTTAAATTATATATTCAGCGATCGAGTCAATCGATCGAATCCAGGTAAAATAGCATCGCTATCCTGCCTAAGTTTCATGAAGCTCAACCAATTAATTGCCATCTTACAATCAGTCAAAACTACTCGCTGCCAGTATTATCGATCGATAAAGACTGGCAACACGATCCCAATCGGGGATGTTATTTCACTTTAGCAAAAGAAACAGTTAAAACCAAAAAAATTACCGACTTTGTGGTTGCCTACGAAGCGACCGAACATCATCCCGCTCAAATCAAAGAAGTTTCCAAAGATATTGTCGAAGGAATTTGGAGTTTAGTCGAGTTTTCGGGAGCATTACCGCAAGATCGGGTCAATTCATGATTACGCCGTGTCGATAAACTCCAAAAAGCGACTATTCAAGCAAGAGAAGAAGCCAATAATCATCAAGTCCAATCCCGCCAAGTTGCCACAGCAATTTTTGGTTATCTATTCGCAGATTGAGTTATGCTAGCGACCGAATACAAGTTCAAGTTTAGTGCCGAGAGTGTTTACAGGTTCGAGTCCTGTCTCCCAGACTATCCACCTGGGAGTAGGCAAACAAGTAGCTAGACACACTAGTCTAGCTGCGAGGTAAAGCCGCTGCTTCGCCATCAAATTTAAGGTTAAATTCAAGTTATTACTCTAACTTCATTATCAAACCTCGCTCCCTAGATCGACTTTTGCAAACCAACGCGTGTGAGACGTGAGTTCAAATCTCGTCCTTTGCTTATTTACTTGCAAAGGTAGTTTAGCGGTAAAACTTCACAGCATCAGACTAAGTTTGTGATAACTGGAAATTATTAGATAGGAATAGCGTTATAACTTATGAACCCGGCAA
>NZ_JANLWO010000141.1:0-3370 GCF_031364565.1 Chamaesiphon sp. OTE_20_metabat_361 | reverse complement strand
CTGAAAAAGACTGTGGAAAAGAATTATAGTCGGCTTGACGACGCAGGTTGCGGCTTGCATCCTCAAGGACAGCCTTAAATCTCCCACTCTTAAATTCATTCCCTTTGCGTTCTCGATCGGTTAAACGTGGACTTTGCACCTCATCCTTGCTACGTTGATAAGTCCTGGCTGGTTCGACATCTGCCCAGACATTACTGTTATAAAGAGTATTTTCATCGATCGATATTTTATATCCAACTTGTTTGGGGATCGTACTCTGTACCTTAATCGAGATCTCCTTGGTATCTGCAAGCTCGTTAATCCGATTGCCCCAAAACTTTTGTTCGGCAGGTTGAGTAATCTCTCCAATCTTCGTCGCACTGCTGTAAACCTCGATCGTCGATTCGAGTTCGGGTTCTCTCACCATCTCGACTGATATCGATTCAAACTGTTCTTTGCGAATGGATTCGGTGACATTATCCCGATTCTTTTTATCGAATCGATCGAAGTTTACCCCTGATAGATAGTAAGTTCGATCGTTAATGACCATCGTGCCAGAAAATTTATTATCGAATATTTTCAGCCGATCGAGCTTTAATTGGGTGGATTTATCATCGCATAATACTGCGATAATCTCTGGGGCGAGGTTGCTAACCTGAATATCGATCTGCTCGGATGGCACTAGCAATCTGTAGCTGGGTGTCTGAGTGCGGACGATACGGAGATCTCTAACTTGCCCGCCATCGATTAAATTCTTCCCTTCGCTGGTGAGTTTGCCCACCAGTACGGATCGCTGGGTTCCTGCTTCCAGTGGCGATTTGAACGTGACAGTATTGTAGTTAGGCTCGATCGTGCCCTGGAAGCTAGTTTTGTCGAGCAGTTGAATCCCATAGCCAGTCAATCGACCAGCTTCAATCCACTGCTGTTTACCATCAACTTCTGCCAAGGCTCGCAGATTTTTGGTGTCATTTTCACCAGTGGTGACAAAGTATCCGGTCGGTATGGTGAGATAGCTGGCATATTCTGTGTCCAAGATGATATTTTGGGCACCTCGATCGAATACAAACTCGTTTAAAGTGTCTGGCAAACAACTTAGTAAAAAGTCTTGGGATATGGCCTTTTCACCCACGAGTTGAGCGGTGGCTGCGAAGACCTCCCGCTTATCCCATCCCCTTTGCTCGATGACATTCCGAAATTCTGCTAAAACTGCTCGCGATTCGGCTTTGAGTTCTTCGATTCGGTCGTGGAGAACTTCAAATTCAAAGTCATTTATTTGCTGTTTACCTTCAATTTTGGCTGAAGTTTTGGCAGTAGCTCCCAACACGTATTCATATTTAATGCCTTTAAAATTTATTGAATTATCTGGATAAAACGTTACCAGACCATCGCTGGTCGCGATCGATCCTTTGCCCTCTAATTGACGGAATGTATTAATTTCACTGACATTACAATTGCCAACGACGATTTTACTGTTATTGGTGGTGTAAATATTTAGAACGATCGGTTTGCCATATTTGAAATCTTTCAAAGCTTGGGTTTCTAATGCGATGGTCGATTGCAGATTTTGATAATCATTGCGGAAATTGGCGACCATTGCCTTCATTTCTGGCTCGACCGGAACAGATCGTAATTGACCGATTAGTGCGTTGAGGGTCATGCTACTGCTCGGTGGTAGTCGATTTTGATGGTTCTCTTCAATAATTAATCGTTTGAGGAGTTGGATGCTAGCATCGAGTTCGGGGAGCTTGTCGGTGACGGCATAAACTGTGCCCTCATTCGGTTTTACGCCCGATTTGACGAAATCTACCGATCGTTGATTTTCTTTATCTACTACCTCAATGCACTTTCTCAGCACGATGGTTTGATAGTCGTGGAGGTATTTGTCGATTTGAGTGGGATCGTAAGGATGGTTGGGAGTGACTTTCAGGCTGGTGGTGAAGATGATTTCCTCATTAGTGCGGGGATCGATCGATTTGAGGTTAGACACTAACGGCTGGGATAAATCGATAATCTTATTCAATTGGGCGTGAATCTTGGCATAGTTATCGAGGTATTCAACTAGCAATGCTGGATTCGCACCACCTTCACGGATTGCCTTGAGCTTCATGAATTTCATTTGCTCCATATCCTCAATCAGATTTGGAGGGAAAACGATTCCTTTCTTAGCGTTAATCGGCGTAGCTTCAAGGCTTTTCTTCTTGTAAGCACCAAGTACCATCGCGATCGAATCTTTAACTGTGTAGAGGTAATTGGATTGAGCGCGAGGATTATCTACTTGCAGCTTAATAAAATCAACACTGTAGAAGGGTGCGAATCGATCGAAAGTAGCTTGGAGTTTCGCTGGAATGTTGAGATTCAAGGTGACATCTGGCTCGACCAGTGATTCGGCAGTATCTCGGTACTTTTGAAAAGAATCATAGATGAGTTGTAGTGTCTCGGCTTGAAGTTTCTCCGTCGATTTTAAATCCCCCTCCGTACCAGCAATAATAAAGTCCAGACTAGAATAGAGCTTGTTAATTCTGCTCAGATTGCTATTGATAATTCCCACATAATCCTTCAACCGTTCGACCACCATCCCTGGTAGATCTTCACTCTGGATTAGTTGCTTCTTGTCCTTAGAAACGAAGTGCATCAACTTCTCTGGGGTGAGGTTATCGACGACTTCCTGATAGAAATTGGGATAATCTCGTTCGGCAAATAGGGCGATCTGATCCCCATCGAAATCCGCCTTCATCGCCTCCAAATTCGTCCGCCAAGATGCTCGTGCTGCTTCGATCGATCCAAACTCTTCGATAATCTGTTGATAGGTTTCAGGGTCATCCTGCTCGATTTCTGCTAACGTTTGACGACCGACATAAATGGCATCAGGGATAATTCCCTCTAGTTCGGGATTGAGGAAGAAGGAAATATCGTTATTGACTGTTACCGCTTGGACTTGTCCGCGATTGAGAACGGGAAACCGCAGCGCGACATGTTTATCGCCAGTCGTGAGTCCAGATCCAGCAATCTGATTATGCTTGAGTTCGCCACAAACGACAATCGGGCGAAACTCACCCCGCATTGATGAGATCGCTCCCTCATTAATATTCTTAATTTGTCCGTCCACGTATTCCTGGAGGTTCGCACGGACGCTAGGTAATTCGAGCAGTCCCCAGTTCTTAGATTCGAGGATCGTATCGATGAAAGCGATATTTCCTGGTAGTTCGACTTCGGGTTTGCCCTTTCTTACTTCTTCCTGCTGGGAGATTTTGAAGGTGCGGACGTAATCTTCCGCCAGACTGATGAGATCCATCTGTTTCTGTTGGAGATCTTGAATGGCAGTCTGGACGGGAATGCTCACGTCTTTTGCCAATCCGATGGCGTATAAATCCTGCACCGAACCCAATTTGGC
>NZ_JANLWO010000132.1:0-5432 GCF_031364565.1 Chamaesiphon sp. OTE_20_metabat_361 | reverse complement strand
AAGTCATAACCTCCATATAAGACTAGTTTGGCATCCTCGATCGATTGTCTAGATTCTGGTGTCAGTTTATAAACGTGAGGGTCGCTACCAGGAGCAAGCAAGCAGACTACATTTACAGTGCTAGCTGCAATTTGTTTGGTCAAGTCGCACAGTACAGTATTAGTTACAACTACTTTCGGGCTGTCTGTATTTGCGGTGGGGGTTGTGGCTGGAGTTTCGCTAGCGGTGGGGATTGCTACATCAGGCTGTTTGCTGGTTGGGGTGGTGCATCCAGTCAGCATCCCGAATGTCAGTAGTGATAATCCAATCCAGTTAAAATGCAGTGAGTGTTTTGAGTCTGGGCGACGAAGGCTAATTTTCACGATCGAATGTGGGATGGGTAAGTTGTGGTCGATGAGTCTTGGGTGAGGCACAGCATCTGGAGCGGTGAATCTGTGATAGAATGAGAATCATTATCGACGCAGGTGAGAATCATCTTAAAGGGTGGAGTCGCTTACTGTCAATTGGACTTGTGAGTTAGCACACGATTAGATTCAGATCGCACAGATTCGCTGTGACACGTATCGCTCGCCAGATCGGAACTAGCCCCAGTCAATATTTGTAGTGCAGATTCAGTCTTGCTAAAAATCGGAACACCACTTTTTTTCGCAAGATCTATAATTAATCATCTGCTTAAAGTTTCACCGATCGCTAATTCACTCACAAGGCTAAAACACTTATGGTAAATACTTTAGACAATTCCCCCAACACAACCGTTCCAGTCACTGTCCTAACTGGATATCTGGGCGCAGGAAAAACCACCTTACTCAATCATATTCTAACCTACGAGCATGGTAAAAAAGTAGCTGTAATCGTGAATGAATTTGGTGAGATTGGCATCGATAATCAACTGGTTGTCAGTACCGATGAAGAAATTTTTGAGATGAATAACGGCTGTATTTGCTGTACGGTACGCGGTGACTTAGTACGAATCATCGACAAACTGATGCAGCGGCGCGATAAATTCGACCATTTAGTAATCGAAACCACTGGACTCGCCGATCCCGCACCTGTAATTCAAACCTTTTTCGTCGATGAAGATGTCCAACTGCATACTCACTTAGATGCGGTAGTAACTGTCGTAGATGCCAAGCATATTCAACTTCACTGGGATGCAGATGAAGCTCAAGAGCAGATCGCGTTTGCCGATACAATTTTGATCAATAAAACCGATCTAGTTACTGTTGCTGAATTAGACGAACTCGAACGTAAAATTCGCAGTATGAATGCAATGGCAAAAATTCATCGAACTAAAAATGCCCAGGTGAATATGGATGCAGTTTTAGCAGTTGGCGGCTTCGATTTATCTCACGCGCTGACGATCGATCCGGATTTCTTGGGTGAAGAAGCTCACGTTCATGATGAGTCTGTTAAATCGATAGCATTAGTGCTATCGGGTGCAATGGACATCAATAAAATTAATGATTGGTTGAGCGATTTATTACCCAATCAAGGCCCCAATATCTTTCGGATGAAAGGGATTTTGAATATTCACGGACAAAAAAACCGCTTTGTCTTTCAAGGCGTACACATGCTATTTGATGGTAAGCCAGATCGCGAGTGGCGGGTTGATGAGCAACGCAAAAATGAGTTGGTCTTTATCGGGCGAGATCTCGATGAGGCTAAATTACGATCGGACTTTACTAAATGTTTGGCAACAGGGATCGGATTTGGGAAATAACGATCCTCACTCAACGAGTGACGGGCTGAATCTGTATATATCGATTTTTTTTATGCTATGCCAGTCTCGACCCTAGTATACCAAGCATGAATGAGCGGAGTCTGAAAAATAACACAGGCTGACTCAAGGCGCTGTGTGCAATTATCGACTCTACTTCATGTGGTGGTAATACAGCCACATTTCGACAGCAGGCATCCCGAAACTCTTCGACTTCTATCGAACCACGGCACCAGCCCCTTTTCCCTATTAATTATTGTTCTCTAGACGACTCCACAAGCCTTTCAAGACTTTTCTGCGCCACTAAGGAGATTTCCCTAAGCCTAGCTTCTCGGACTTTTGTAACTTTAATGTAATAAAAGTTCGACGAAATAAGTTGGTAAATATGCCGATCGATTTTGGATAGTAATGAGATACTATGTCATTAATCGGATTTTAAATTAGGCGGTTACAAACAAGCGATGAATCAGCAACTCAAATTTGGGATCGGCATTGGCACGGCTATTTTAGCTGGGTTGGCAGTTGTGCATGGGCGCTCGATCGGCGAATCGATCTTCACAAACCTGCGCATAGCTCCCGCACAAGCCCAGGCTCAGACCCTCAAAATAGTCTTCCCGACTCGATCGGACACCACCGACTTACAGACTAAAGCTAGAGCAGTTACAGCATTTCTTAGTAAAGAGTTGCAACAACCTGTCGAAGCAGTATTTGGCGATGAAACCGCAGCCGTAGAAGCCTTGCGTGCCAATCGCGCTAACGTCGCCTTTTTGAGCAGTCGCTCCGCGCTCAAAGCCAAAGAATTAGCTAATGCTAACTTATACTTAGCAGAAGTGCGCGCCAATTATTCCGGCGGGCATACTTACAAATCGATTTTTGTAGTCCCCAAAAATAGCCCCCTCAAGTCTGGGCAAGGAGAAGCCACACTCACTCAGCTCAAAGGCAAGCGGATCTCATTTACCTCGCCCACATCTGGCTCGGGCTTTATCTTTCCCGTAGCAGAACTGGTACAACAAAAACTCATCCCCAATCGCGATCGTCTCAATGGTTTCTTTGGGCAAGTCACCTATGGCGGCAGCTATGATAAAGCCCTCCAAGCCGTATTGCGAAATCAAGCTGATGTCGCCGCAGTCTCGGAATATACCCTGGGTGCGCCTTATATTACGGCTGCCGAAGCTAGCAAGTTACGCGTACTGTATAGTATTTCTGGCGTCCCGGCGCATGGCATTGTCATCAAGGATAATGTTTCAGCGAGCGATCGCAACAAGCTGATTGCCGCAATGATGAAATTAAATCAGCCTGCTAATAATCAATTGTTTCGCGCTCTTTATAACTCCACCACATTGGTAAAGGTCAACAATTCACACCTTAACCCGACCAAAGTCGCGCTAGAGCAAGCCGGGATGAAACCTTAATTAACCCAAGTTGCTACCCATAAACCCAGCGGTTTCTAACCGCTGCTTGTGGTGCAAAGTCCGCCTGTCTGTCTTGTCTCGCTAAACCGTCGGGTTCCCCGACGGTTTAGCAAGACAAGACAGGCGGACTTTGCATTACTAGCCACGACTTCAGTCGTAGGCATGATACTGGTAGCAATTTGGATTAGGGGATAGGAAATAATTGTTGAGTTCGGTAAAAATCAAGTGAGTACAATCAGTAGCGAGCTAAGTTCGATCGAGATCGGTAAACAGAGTGCAAGATCTGGCAATCTTGCGCCAGCAATTAGTGTCAACGCGGCAGTCAGTCAGGCAAAAATTGGCAATCGACCGATTTTGGATGGTATCGATTGTGAGATTAAACAAGGTGAATTTGTCGCCATCTTAGGATTGAATGGTGCGGGTAAATCGAGTTTATTACGGGCGATCGCGGGATTATTGCCGCTAAGATCGGGAAGTATTTTGGTAAATAATGTCCCGATGACACCGAGTACCCGCACTCAAGCGCGTCAACCCTTGGCGATGTTGTTTCAAGGTGGCGGTTTGATTCCGCAACTGTGCGCCCTCGATAATGTCTTGTGCGGCAAGTTAGGTGGGTTTTCGGGCTGGAAGACGTTGACGGGATTTCCAGCCAGCGAACGGCGAACTGCGCTGGAATTACTCGATCGATTGGGAATAGCTGAATTTGCCAGTCAACCAACCCGACAACTCAGCGGGGGACAACAACAACGCGTAGCCATTGCCAGAGCTTTAATGAGATCGCCGCAGATTTTATTAGCTGACGAACCAGTCACTGGATTAGATATTATGGCAATTCAACAAGTGATGAAAAATCTCGCCCATTTACATCGTGAAGGGATGACGATCGTCACTGTTTTGCACGATTTAGCTTTGGCTAGTACCTATGCTCAGACTGCGATTATTGTCGATCGCGGTCGAGTCGTCTATCATGGTAGCAGTCAAAATCTTAGCGCAAAATTCGAGCAATTAACGGTCTAGGCTTTAGGTTTTAGGTTTTAGGCTTTAGGCTTTAGGCTTTAGCAGAAATGGTTGTCAGAATATTAATTTTCCTCACGATTGTCGGTGTCTACAGTTGGGCGTGGCAAGGTTTACAGGTAGATCTAAAATCTCTCAAAGATAGTGGTGGCTACATCGCCGATTTTGTGTCGCGATTGTTTCCGCCCGATCTATCGATTCTCGATGTCGCGTGGGATAAATTATTAGAAACAATCCAGATGTCCTTGTGGGGAACGACAATTGGGGCGATTATTTCCCTGCCGATTGCGATCTTATCAGCCAATAATTTAGTCCCGTGGTGGGTACGTTCGGTGGCTAATTTTATTCAAAATGCCGTGAGATCGATCCCGTCGATTATTTTGGGATTACTATTCGTCGCTGCTACTGGATTGGGCGCACCTGCTGGCACCCTCGCGCTGGGGATTTATACCATTGGCTACTTGGGCAAATTTTATCAAACCGCGATCGAGTCTGTCGATCCTTATTCCCTTGAAGCTCTCCAAGTCAGCGGTGCATCTTGGTTCCAGATCGCTCAATATGGAGTCATGCCGCAGGTATTGCCCTTGCTGTTGGGTTATACCTTATATATGTTTGAATATAATATCCGCGCTGCTTCCGTTTTGGGAGTTGTCGGAGCTGGGGGAATTGGCTTTGAATTAGTCAATTATATTCGCGGGTTTGAATACAATAAAGCGACGACGATGATGTTGGTTTTACTGATTGTCGTCACTTGCATTGATATTGCCAGCAGTCAGTTACGCCGCCATTTAGAACAAAAGTAATCCCAGTTATTAACGCAAAGAAACGATCGTCATCGATGGCGATCGTTTTTTTATGCAGCCTCAATTGCGATCGCCATTTCCACTGCAAAGTTCGGGGTATCCCCTGGGTAAAACTTTTCCCCTAGGTCTGAAATCCAGAGCTAGCAAGTATTCTAGCGATGCGATCGCGCATTAGCTTCGGGTCGATGTCTGAGGCTATTCTGTGGACATGGAAACAAGCACAACCACCAAGGAGCAACCGAGATGAAGACATAGCCCGCCGTGAATTCAAACTTTATGTAGCGACTAGCTTAATTGCAAAGCACCAACTTTACCCGCAAGGGACGCATGAATTAGGGTTATCGCTTAAACCAATAATCCCCTGATTCACCAGAGATGCGGGTGCAA
The DNA here is from genome assembly GCF_031364565.1 of Chamaesiphon sp. OTE_20_metabat_361. Lineage (NCBI taxonomy): Bacteria > Bacillati > Cyanobacteriota > Cyanophyceae > Gomontiellales > Chamaesiphonaceae > Chamaesiphon > Chamaesiphon sp. OTE_20_metabat_361. The sequence continues at coordinate 99 of NZ_JANLWO010000132.1, read as the reverse complement.
CCCCCGCGTCGCTACCCAACCACAATACATCTAGGTGGATCGCCAAGTAGTAAGGCAGTTGATTTTATTCCTTTTCGCTTAACTTACCCGTCAGGGACG
>NZ_JANLWO010000127.1:0-1885 GCF_031364565.1 Chamaesiphon sp. OTE_20_metabat_361 | reverse complement strand
TTTGAGCTAGGATCGCCCCCGCGACGATGGCGGCGGGTGCATCATCACCACCCATTGCGTCAAGTGCGATGCGTGCGCGAGTTGAAGCCATTGATGCCACTAAGTAGAAACCATCCGAATTCTACCAGAATATGACGCCCGATCGAACCATAACGGATCTGACCGAATGTAAGTTACCAATGGGCGATCGTTACTACCATCCACCCGATTTATCGAGAAATTCGAGTTTATGTTTCTACGTTTGGCGATCGAAACACCTAGCAACTTGGGTTAATAGACGTTTAGCAATATTTGTGGCACGACCGAATTAAATCGAGCTACATTATTGTCCGAACTGTGATTAGAATGATTGACTGTGATTAAATCTTAGTCTATCTGTTAATCTTAAAAATCATAGTTCAGACGGTGTAGCTCGATCGATTAAAATAGAACACACTAATTAACAGCATTTCTCGATCGTGGGTAAACTAGAAAAGTTAATAGAGCTATTCCTGCGCCAGCCGCCAGAAGTAAGATTTGCAGATGTCCTTGATCTTCTTGAGGCTTTTGGATATACGGAGCAGCGTTCCAAGGGTAGTCATCATACATTTTCAGACCCCGATGGACAAACGATCGTTATTCCTAAAGTCAGCGATCAAAAAGTCAAAAGAGTTTATGTGAAGCGGATTATCGAACTGCTAGACTTAAATAGTAACCTTACTGCTAGCAATCTAGAACTAGACACAGTAGTTGTCGAATTAGAACCAGAGGAAAATAGCAATGACTAACGCAGTTGAGTTACGAACGCTGGCAGATTATCTCAAGCTCAATTATCCGATCGTACTTCATATCGATCCAGATGGCGGTTACGTTGCGGAGATCAAAGATTTACCTGGCTGTCTGACTCAAGGAGAAACGATCGAAGAAACATTGAAAAATATCAATGAAGCGCGAGAGTTATGGCTAGAAACAGTGTTTGAATTAGGTAAATCTATTCCATTGCCTAGTGATTAGATCGAAACTCGATCGATTTTCTCTGGTCGTTCGCATGTATCCATTCATCTTCTAAGATAAGATTGCCACATTACATACATCTAGAGCCGATGAACAGAATTTTAGAGCCAGAAGTCATGGATACCTGGTTAGAAGCGACAGCTTATGATGCGATGGATTTTACCGCTGTGAATACGGCATTTGCGACAGAGGCGATCTCGCTCGATCCTCATGCTGTCAAAGTTTTGGACATCGGTACTGGCACGGCGCGGATCCCGATTTTGATGTGTCAACAACGTCCCCAATATCTATTTACAGCCATCGATTTGGCACAATCGATGCTGATTATCGGTCAACGCAATGTAGAAGCGGCGCAACTAACTCAGCGGATTAGATTGGAACGGGTAGACTCCAAACGGATGCCATATCCCGATCTAGAGTTTGACATGGTAATTTCTAATAGTTTAGTCCATCATCTGCCCGAGCCATATTTACTATTTCAGGAGATTAAACGGCTCATCAAATTAGATGGGGCAATCTTAATTCGCGATTTAATCAGACCAGAAAACGATCGAGTTGTCAATGAGCTAGGTGCTAAATTTGGGAGCAATTACGATCCTCAGCAGCAACAGTTATTTCAGGACTCACTCAAAGCAGCACTGACACTCGTTGAAGTCCGAGAGCTAATCGATCGAGTCGGATTGACACAAGTAAAATTATCCCAAACATCCGAGTTACACTGGACGATCGAGCGTCAAAAAAATATAATCGATCGGATCTAAGGTATCATAATAAACCGCCAGCTATTTTTGTCAAGCTAAATGTTAAATCGCAAATTTTGGTTTGGATTGTGTGTGACACTCGGACTGATTCTCACATTAAATGTCCCGGCAATTTGGTCTCGATCGCTGCT
>NZ_JANLWO010000115.1:0-4579 GCF_031364565.1 Chamaesiphon sp. OTE_20_metabat_361 | reverse complement strand
GAATTATTGGAATCGCTCGAACAAGATAAAGCGCACTTCCCAGAAATCTATGATGAGTTGTCAATTCGCTATCGTCAGGAGCCGTATCGACTCAAACTGACTTATATGATCGAGCGACTTGCCAATACCTTGGATCGATCGCGAAAAGTAGCTGATTGGGACAGTTTACAGTTTCCACAAACCGATCTCAATCCCTATACCTGCTATCATTCGGGGGCAGATTTTCTCAAAGAGTTGGGCTTAATTCGGCAGAGCTTACTACAAACCGGATTAACTTGTCAGGCGTTAGAAACGCTGATTTGTCAGGTGGAAATTTATGGCTTTAACCTCGCGCAACTAGACATCCGCCAGGAGAGCAGTCGCCACGCCGATACAGTCGCCGAAATTGCCGAGTATCTCCAAGTTTTGCCCCAATCCTACCACGACCTCTCGGAAGCCGATCGAGTCGAGTGGCTGGTGCGCGAACTCCAAACCCGGCGTCCATTAATCCCTGGCGAACTCCCCTTCTCGCCCAAAGCCGTCGAAACCGTCGAAACTTTTCGGATGCTGCGCCGACTCCATCTGGAATTTGGCCCCGAAATCAGTCAAACTTATGTAATCAGTATGAATCGAGATGTCAGCGACATTCTCGAAGTGATGCTGCTCGCTAAGGAGGCAGGTTTATACGACCCCGCCACCGGGATTACTAGCCTGCAAGTAGTACCATTATTTGAAACCGTTGAGGATCTCAAAAAAGCCCCTCGCGTGATGCAATCGCTGTTTGAGTTGCCCCTCTATCGAGCGGCTTTGACGGGTGGTTATCAACCCAGCCCCGAGACAGCGATTCCCGGATTAGTCCCCGATCTCCAAGAGGTGATGTTGGGATACTCCGATAGTAATAAAGACGCTGGCTTCCTCAGTAGTAACTGGGAAATCCATAAAGCGCAAAAAGCACTCCAGTCGATCGCCGAGCAATTCGCCGTGAAGCTGCGAATTTTTCACGGACGTGGGGGTAGCGTCGGCAGGGGTGGCGGGCCGTCTCACGAGGCGATTTTAGCCCAACCAGGGCAAAGTATCAATGGTCGGATCAAGATTACCGAGCAGGGGGAAGTCCTAGCTTCTAAATATTCGCTACCCGAGTTAGCACTCTATAACTTAGAGCAAGTAGCCAGCGCGGTAATTAAAACTAGCTTGATGTCTGGCGGAATCGACGATATCGAGCCGTGGAATGAAGTAATGGAAGATCTTGCCGATCGATCGCGCCGCCATTATCGCGGACTGATCTACGATTGTCCCGATTTAGTCAACTTCTTTCATCAGGTAACACCGATCGATGAAATCAGCCATCTCCAGATTAGTTCCCGTCCCGCACGGCGCGGTGGTAAACGCGATCTCGCCAGTCTGCGAGCAATTCCGTGGGTATTTAGCTGGACGCAAAGCCGCTTTTTACTCCCCTCTTGGTATGGCGTTGGTTCGGCACTCCAAGAATTTGTCGCCGAAGCACCGACGGAAAACTTTGAATTGCTCCAAGGTTTTTACCGCAAATGGCCATTTTTCCGGATGGCAATTTCTAAGGTCGAGATGACAATTTCTAAAGTTGACTTGCAAATTGCCCGCCACTATATGAGCGAACTATCGCAACCAGAAAATAAGGAACAGTTCGAGGTTTTATTCGATCGTATCACCCAAGAATATCAGCTCGTTAGCGATATGGTGTTGCGGATTTCGGGACACGAAAGATTTTTAGATGATAATCCCGAACTCCAAAGATCGATCCAGCTCCGGAATGCGAGTATCGTCCCGCTAGGATTTTTGCAAGTCTCCCTGCTCAAACGGTTGCGCCAACACGGCGGCGCGGGCACGATCTATTCTCGCTATAGCAAGAAAGAACTGCTCGATGGTGCCTTACTCACGATCAATGGAATTGCCGCAGGAATGCGAAATACAGGTTAAGAGGTAGTGGATAGTGGATAGTGGATAGTGAATAGTGAAATCCATTGCTATTACCTATTCCCTTTAAAACACAGTCAATGGTGAATAGTGAAATCCATTGCTATTCCCTATCCCCTATCCCCTATTCCCTAATTATGTGGCGTATAACAATTAACTGTTCGGCAGAAGACTGGCGCATTCAAGGCACAGCCTTCAAGGAACTCGCGAAAAAATATCCAGCAACTTTAATCTCATCCAAGAAGATGCACGGCGACGATCGTCGTATCATGGAATATCAAATTGAAGATGTCAATGATGCTGATGAATTTACCGACGAATGCTTGAAACTAGCTGGTTTTACCGCCGTGTTTGAGTCTTTGTAACCCACATTCCGCACTTCGGAATTATCAGCGGTTGAAACCGCTGCTCATGGTGCAAAACCCGCCTACGCGGGTTAGAAATCCTAGTCCGAGTAGGCGGACTTTGCAACATTAGCGACGATTTCAATCGTGCGTTAGCCGATTTTTGATGAAGTAGAATGGTAGGGTGGGCATTGCCCACCGTCGAGGTTTCAGGCTTTTCTACTCTAATAAATATTTGTGCCGACCTACCTAAAAACGGCAAATAAGTTAACCTCACCCGAGTAAAGGTGAGGTTAACACAGATATTCAAGCTAATTCACTTCGAGGCTCGACGTTGCCGCAGGCAATGACAACTGGTACTTATTCAAAGCTTGACGCGTGGCTGCGACGCTACAAGCGAGCGCGATCCGCTCCTGTTGAAGAATGCCGACAACTCGCTCGGGATGGGAACTATCGGTGACTGGCAATTGATGCAGCCCTCGGGCATTCATCCGATCGATCGCTTCGGAGATCGGCTCATCGATATCAGCATAAAATAGATATTTGGTGCAGATACTACCAACATTATCGGCGAGTAGTCGATCGGGTTGCAGTGATGCTTCGGCTTGAGAAATAGCGCGACTGAGATCGTGAAGAGTGATAATCCCCATTAGTTCGTCTCGATCGTCCACAACTAAAGCACTATGGCAGTTATTTTGAGTCAATTTCAAGCCAGCCGCCAGAATGTCTAACCGATCGGACAATCGCAGATAATGATGATCCATCGCATCCCGCACCCGCAGGTGTTGGAGGATGGCGAGATCTCGATCTGGTTGGACGCTCAGCGCCAGTTTATCTAGTTTGTCTGGGGATTTGGATTTGGGGTTCATCCGTTCGATCGCCCAAATACTCAAACCGACACACGCCATTACCGGGAGGACGATCCGATAGTCGCGAGTCAGCTCAAACATCAACAGGATCGCCGTCAAGGGTGCCCGCGCACTGCTGGCGAGTACCGCCGCCATCCCGACCATTGCATAGGCTGGTGGCGCTGCAATCTGGCTGCTGAGAGCGGGAAATAACAAGACTAGAGACTTACCGTAGATTGCGCCCATCGTCGCGCCCAAAAACATCCCAGGTGCAAACAAGCCACCGACTAAGCCGCTACCCAGACTGACTGCTGTCAGCAGCATTTTGATGACTAAAATCGAGACTAGCAGCATCAAGGAAAATTGGACATCTTGCAACATCGCTTCGATCGTTTCATAGCCGATGCCCGTAACTTGGGGAAACTTCAACGCGACAATTCCGACGATCGTCCCGCCGACAACAGGCGTCAGACAGCGAGGCACTTTTCCCAACCAAGCCAGATAACTGATGTTTCCCTGAAAAGCCGCTCTGGCAAAATCGACAGTCTGAGTGTAGGCAAAAGATACCAAACTCGCCAAGCCACCCAATACTAAATACAGCGGTAGCTCGAATAAGCTTTTAACTTCATATACTGGCAACGCAAACGCAGGTCTGCCACCCAGTCCGATTTGAGCCACCAACGAAGCGACGACAGCAGCTAAGACGACTACGCTGACTGCCGAAGTTGCAAAAGTGCTACCCAGCACCAACTCTAGTGCGAAAAACACGCCCGCGATCGGGGCATTAAATCCCGCTGCAATTCCCGCCGCCGCACCCGCGCCCAACAATAACCGCTGCCGCTCCTGGGAAGCATGTAAAGCCTGTCCCAAAAACATCCCTAGATTCGCGCCGATTTCTACGCTCGGCCCCTCTGGGCCTAAAGATGCCCCAGTTCCGAGCGATACTGCCGCCGCGACCATCTTCACCAGCCCCCGCCACGGAGTCACTTTGTTACCCGATTGAGTCGCCGCAATCATCGAGTTCATGTTAGGGCCAAAATCCTGCCAATACCACCGCATGATCCCGACGATCGCCCCCCCAAAGATCGGTACTAACGCTAGCAACCAAGTCCCCTTTATTCCCTGCATGTGCAGTCCATCGATCGTATCGGCGATCGCCGTATGCGATGAACTATCAAATAAATCGATTAGGTAGTGAAATAAAACTACTCCCGCTCCCGCAGCGCCACCGATCGACATCGATAATAGCATCACGACCAACCCTGGAGAGGGTTCGAGTCGATTGAGCTTGCTAGTTAGGCGTGAGAGCAAGGATGTGATGGGAGACACAGATGGTGGCGGAATTACGGTCATGGATAACGCCAGATTATGAGAGGTTAATTAAATTTTGTTAATTAAATTGTAATATTTATTTAGGGTCATTGGGGATCGATTTAGGAGTTTAGTAGCAAATTTGGT
>NZ_JANLWO010000092.1:0-7505 GCF_031364565.1 Chamaesiphon sp. OTE_20_metabat_361 | reverse complement strand
GTCGGGATTGGCGGCGATTTCTTCGCGGATGGCGAGTTGGTGGGCTTCAGGTAGTTTCTCCATTTCTTTGACTAATGGCGCGATGAAGCGCGGTGGAGTGGCTCCAGATGCGGCTTGCTCTTTGACTTCATCGGGAATCAGATCGGAACTCATTGCCATCCATTCGTCGGAGAGTTGGCGGACTTCGCGGCGGGTAATCTTATCTCCACGCTCGGCGGCGTCAGTGACTAGTTGTTGGACTTCTGGGGAAGATTTGGCGGTTTCGACGAAGGCGCGTTTACTAAAATTCTTGAGTGCTAGGGGCGAAAGTTCGCCATTTTCGAGGAGGGTATCGGCACTATTGGCAAGTTCGATCCAAGCATAGGCTTGGCTTTTGCTCAGTTCGCGATCTTTGAGCCAGTTGAGAAAACCTTGTCCGCGTCCGTCACCACCTTTTTTTTCTTTGTCGCGGACGGCTCGCAGGATTCTCCCGCGCCAGATTTCGGTTTGCAGATCGAATCTATCGCAGACTGTCCACGCATCATCGATGCGTTGTTGAAAATCGAAGTCACCCACTGCCTCGTCTTCAGGATCGGGTAAGTCGAAAGTCAGATCGGCATTGGTTTCTAATGCCTCTACAAGTTCGAGATCCGTAACAGAGCCAACTGAAGCAACCATCGATCGTCCTCAAGGTAAATTGAAAGCACCAAATAATTCTGACTCTGAGATATAAGAGTCGAAAAATTATCATACCATTAGGCACGATCGCGGTCGATCGATCTCCAGATTCTCAACTACCTAAATCAGCACCTTCTGAGGGACGATGAGTTGGATGCCATCGATCGATCTCATCTCGCCGATACCTAGACAACCATCTGCACTCATGACTTTGACATACCCGTCTAACTGTGAAGCTGTGGGAGTTAATTCGATGCCTGCAAGCGCCAACTGTTTGCCCTGACTCCAGAATTTGACTAGCTCCGCATCTACGAGTGTAGCTGAGGGCAAATGTGATAATGCTCGATCGGGTGAAATCGGTCTGAAAGTACCTGCTTGTTGTTGCTGTTCGAGTTCCTCTAGAGTGATGCTATCTGCCAATTGCAAGCCACAACTGGCATTTCGTTCTAAAAATGCCAAAACTCCTCTCGTGCCCAGCTTAGTGCCCAAATCGCGGGCGATCGAGCGAATATATGTGCCCCCACCACAAGCGATTTGCACTTCCACTTCGGGGAAGTCTCCAGGTGTCCAATTCAGGATATCAATTCGATCGATCTTCACCTGGCGGGTGGGTACTTCGATGACTTCGCCAGCGCGAGCGAGTTTATACAATCTTTGTCCGTTGACTTGAATCGCGCTATACATCGGCGGTGTCTGCACGATGTCGCCGATAAATTCGGTAAGTGTGTGGCGGATCTGTTCGATAGCTATGTCTGTGACTGGTTCGGAGTAAATCACCTCGCCTTCGAGATCGTCGGTGGTAGTTTGCACCCCCAGCCGGATGATGGCGCGATACGCTTTGCCTGTTGGTAAGTATTCTAATAGCCGCGTGGCTTTCCCGATCGCGATCGGGAGTACGCCGACTGCGGCTGGATCTAGTGTGCCACCATGTCCGACTTTTTTGGTCTGTAAAATCCGCCGCACTTTGGCAACACAATCATGTGATGTCCAGTTTGGCAATTTCTTTAAGTTAATAAATCCGTCCACAAGCGTAATTAGAGGTAATGTTGAGATTTTGGGTTGCTAAGATCGATATTTATCATGAATTTTCAGCTTAACTCGATCGCGGTAGCTTCAGTGGCTATTCGAGCATTTTCGGCTATTATTAAGATATTGCGTAGTAGGGTGGGCACCGCCCACCATCTAGGTTTCAGGCACGATCTCTTCTGTAAATAATTGCAACCACCTCATATTATGATTGCTAGATATCGCGTAGGGTGGGCAGTGCCCACCATCTAGGTTTCAGCCACAATCTATTTTACAAATAATTACATCCACCTCATATTATGATTGCGAGCAAAACTAAATCAGATCGATACTTTTTAGAACGGTTTGCGAAATTAATCGATCGAGATGAAGTAGCGGCTGGCGTGTTTTTAGCGCCAGCATTAGTTATATTAGGTCTGTTTTTAGTGTTCCCAATTCTCTACTTGGGCTACCTGAGTTTTACGGGTGGGAGTTTTACTAGAGCGGGGGTGCATTGGGTTGGTTTGAAAAATTACTTACGATTGCTGCTGACGCCAGATTTTTGGCAAGTTATTTTTAATACTGTTTATTTTACGATCGGGACGGTGATTCCGAGTACGATTATCCCGCTGGGTTTGGCGGCATTACTCAATCGTAATTTAGCATTTACGGGGATCTTGCGGACGATCTATTTTATTCCGTCGATCGTCTCACTAGTTGCAGCCGGATTGGGTTTTCGTTGGATCTTTCAGGCTGATGGCGCGATGAATAGTCTGCTGGCTAATTTCGGCATCGATAAAATCTCTTGGCTGAGTGACTCGGTATGGGCGATGCCTGTAGTCATCCTCGTGAGTATTTGGAAACAGATCGGCTTTAATTTGGTGGTGTTTTTAGCGGGATTGCAAGCTATTCCCAGTACGCGGTATGAAGCTGCCGAATTAGATGGTGCTAATGGTTGGCAGCAATTTTTATATATTACGCTACCGGGGATTCAGTCTACTTTAATTTTTACCGCGATTACTACGACAATTTTTACGCTCAAAAGTTTCGAGCAAGTATATATTATCACTGGTGGCGGCCCACTCAATTCTACTAATCTATTAGTTTACTATATCTACGATCGAGCTTTCGCTCAATTTGATTTTGGCTATGCGGCGGCAGCGGCAATGGTATTACTGCTATTTACATTTGGCTTGGTCTATTTACAGTTACAGAATTCGACTCAAGAGTAATTACTAGTTGTCAAACTGCTTTTGGCGTGTATTGATGCCGTTTACGAATGGCAAAAAACAAGACGATAAATGTACAAATACCAGCTAAGTATAGCGGATAGCCATAGGTGAGTGGATGGCTTCGGTCTACCATTAATCCCGCAATGATAGGGCCGATACCGTTGGCAGCACTTAAGTATGAAGCATTTAAACCAGACATTCTACCTTGTTCTTCAGGGCTGGTATTGAGTGAGATCAGGGTGCTAATCATCGGTTGTACTAATGAATTAAATAGTGAGAAGAGCATACCGATGACTAGAAAGAAGTGAATATCGGGGATAACTGGCATCAAGATAAATGACAAGCTTCTAAAAAATAAGCCTACAAATAAGATTTTGACTAAGCTTAAATATTTAGTAAGAATTTTAACGCCTTGAATTTGAACTATAACACCAGTAACCCCGATCGCCAGAAATAATAGTGTCAATGATTTACTATCTTGATGTAAAACATTTAGATAATAGGGTTGAAAGGCAAAGGTAAATAATGTAAATGTGGTACCGACACAGAGATTGATAATAAATAAAATTCCCAATCGGGGAAAGGACAAACCTTCAATCAAATCTCGCATCCCCAGATCGAAGATATTGGTATCGAGATCGGCGCGTTGTGGCAATGTTTCTGGCAAGAAGAATATCGTAATAACTAGAGCGATTGCCGCAAATGCAGCGGATACTAAAAATGCCGTACCAAGCGATCTTTGTTGAGCCACCAAACTTAAAACAGGCCCCATCACAAACCCCAAACCTAGTGAAGCACCGAAGATGCCAAAACCTTTAGCGCGATTTGCTGGTGTGGTTACGTCCGAGATGACGGCTTGAGCGACGGAGATATTACCACCAGTCACCCCATCGAGAAATCTGGCAAAAAATAAGACTGCGGCATTTGGCGCTGTCCCTGCGAGTAGATTACCAACTACCGTCCCAACTAAACTAATAATTAGTAGTGGTCTTCTACCAAATCTATCGGATAATTTACCAATAATTGGTGTCGCAAAAAATTGAGCGATCGAGAAGATGGCAAACAGAAAGCTAGTCTCAATATCACTGAGATTAAATTCACGTCCATATTGATAAATTGTGGGAATGAGAATCGTGAAACTCAGTGAGTTAATAACATTAATCAGTGCAATAATCCAGAAGCTACGATTCATGAGATTTGGGGTAAGGAATTTGAAAAAGAGCCGTTGGCTGAGCCTCTCCATCGGAGAATCTAATCCTACTTTTAGATCGGGAAATATACTTAGATCGGTGTAAATACGGATACCGTTCGCAAAGCTGTGTGAATAGATCGGGGAATCTTCGGATTAATATTTGTACCAATTTCGATTAAAATCGAATTGAATAGAGCGCAACCTCATCGCTCTTCAACTCATAAGTGCTTTTGAACTTGAGCGACATCTCAATTCGCCAGAAATTGCTCTGGGTCTAAATTTAACTATATCCATAAACCAAAGGGTTACAGCAATGTATACTGCTGAATTATCCTAGCCTGACAATTTTGCATACCTCTCCCCGATTTGTTACCGATCGTGACTAGTAACTTATGCTACACCCCCGCTTTTTGAGATCGTCTGCGTTTGTAACTCCGTTAGTTCGACAAACATTCCCGACTGGTAATGGTTTTGGTGGTTCGAGTCTCAACACCATTCGCTTTCAGATTTCAGGATTCAAGACCATCAATAATTCGGAACACAGTGCGGTAAAAATACCTACTCACATCCAACCAGCATCACTGTTAATCGAAGTTGGCAAGATCTTCATCCTAACTCTATGGCTCTGGTGCGCGATCGCGTTTGATTCTTGCTGGAGTGGGATGAATTCACGGGCGAGTTATTCGACTCAAGATGTGTGAATTCTTGACACTTTAATCGATCGCGAATGTGCCGTGAGGCAGTCGCTTCACCACATTTCTATTCCGATCGATCGCTAATTAATTATTCTTAAAAACTGGAGCGAGCAGTTTAAGTTACAGCTCGCTGCAATCTCGATCGTAGTCACATTACATTAGCTCCCAGCCTACTCCTGTTGCCATTTGGGTCGCCAACCAGGTTTGATAGTTTGATGCGATCGGGCGATCGCCAGACAGTCATCGGGGACATCACTGACGATTGCCGAACCAGCGGCTGTCGTCACTTGAGAGCCGATATTTAGCGGTGCGACTAAAGTGTTATTAGAACCAATCCGGGTAAAATTACCGATGGTGGTTTGATGCTTGTGCTTACCGTCATAATTAACGGTAATGGTGCCCGCACCGATATTGACTTGCTTCCCAATGGTGGCATCGCCTAGATAGGATAGGTGCGCGACATTGGTATTATCACCGAGTACGCTCTTTTTCAACTCGACAAAGTTACCGACGCGACAGGATTCGCCAACTTGAACATGTTGGCGGATATGGGCGAAGGGGCCGATATTTGCATTATTACCGATCGAGCTATCGGTCGCCACGGAATACATCAATGTCACATTGGTACCGATTTGACTATTTTCAATCAGGCTCCCCGGCCCGATCCGGCTGCCGCTGCCGATGGTAGTATTACCCCGGAGATGGGTTTGCGGCTCGATAATCGCATCGACACCGATCTCGACGGTATCATCGATCGTCACGCTATCTGGATCGACGATCGTGACCCCAGCAGCCATCCAGTCATCTTTAATCCGCGATTGGAGGATTTGATAAGCAGTCGCTAATTGGCGGCGATCGTTAATCCCCAAAATCTCGCGCTCGTCAGGGACATCGTAGACCATCACTGGTGATAGAAAATTTACGGCATCGGTGATGTAGTATTCTTGCTGGCTGTTATTGCTCTGCAATTTTGGTAAAACTGCCTGGAGTTTTTGCCAGTTAAAGCAATAAATCCCGGCATTCACCCGGCGATTTTGACGTTGAATGTCGGTACAGTCGCGATCTTCGATGATTTCTTGGAGCAGATTATTACTATCGCAAAATACCCGTCCGTACCCCTGGGGGTGAGCTAATTGGGCTGTAAGTATCGTTGCGGCATTTTGATGCTGCTGGTGCGTCTGCAAGAGTGCTGTGAGAGTTTCCGGACGCAGCAGGGGGACATCTCCATTTAAGACGAGTAAATCGCCCTCAAAGTCAGCCAAATGGGGAAGTAGTTGTTGGACAGCATGTCCGGTACCGAGTTGCTCGGTTTGCTCGACAAACTCCAAATCGGGATAATCGAGCATCGCAGCTTTGACGCGGTGAGCTTGATAGCCGACAATCGCTAACTGGCGTTCGGGTTGTAGCACTCCACACCCGATTAATACCCGTTCGACTAACGATCGTCCTCCCAGTAAGTGTAATACTTTGGGTAAGTCCGATCTCATTCGCGTGCCTTTGCCCGCTGCCAGAATTGCTACTGCTACCATAAATATGACTACTACCGAAGGAAACTAAATAAAGCCTCTCTTAAAATACCCCATTGCCTGAAACATGAATGCGATCGTTGATAAAGTTCCTGCGATCCGAGCTACTCAGGGGATGCTTGAAAAGTCAATTCTGTTAAGCACAAACCCTGGAAATCCCCCCTAGCCCCCCTTAGAAAGGGGGGAACCGGACTTCTTAGTCCCCCTTTTTAAGGGGGATTTAGGGGGATTTGGATCTAAGATTCACATCAAACAACCCTTTCAGACACCATTTCAGGGGCGATCGATTGTTTTACAGCGATTCTCTTTCAGAGAGGCTTTGCCAACGTGCTTCTCGTATAATCGTATTACTGACGATCGATAACTTGAAATTGATATATGCCTGTATGGTTAAGACGGCTCATTGCAGCGGTGTTCTTAGGTGGACAAGCGATCGTGCATATTCTTAGGGGCAAGTTTAATTACCCCAATATTATCGAACAAATGGCTCTAGTCGGGCCACAATCATTACTAATTGCGCTGGTGACATCCACAACCATCGGCATGGTGTTTACAATCCAGGTAGCCCGAGAATTTATCAATATCGGTGCGGGACAGATCGTAGGTGGAGTCTTATCCCTAGCGCTGACTCGCGAACTAGCTCCGGTATTGACAGCCGTAGTTGTCGCTGGGCGGGTGGGTTCGGCATTTGCCGCCGAAATTGGCACGATGAAAGTTAGCGAACAAATCGACGCGCTGTATATTCTCAAAACAGATCCCGTCGATTATTTGGTAATTCCGCGCTTGGTGGCGTGCTGTATTATGTTGCCATTGCTAACGATTTTATCGATCGTCACGGGGATGATTGGTGGCTTACTGGTTGCTACAAGTATTTTTGGATTGCCAACCCAAGTATTTCTAGATTCCGCTCGCAATTTCTTGAATGGCTGGGATCTATGTAGCGCACCGATTAAAGCCGTTTGTTTCGGGGCGTTAATCGCGATTATCGGTTGTAGTTGGGGCTTGACAACCACAGGTGGTGCTAAAGGAGTCGGACAATCGACGACAACTGCGGTTGTCACTTCGCTACTGGCGATTTTCATCTCCAATTTTTTCCTGTCCTGGGTGATGTTCCAAGGTGCGGGTAATGCTGTTAAATCGCTTTAGTCTACGGCGTAAATCTAGTTCAGATGGGAGATGGGAGAGGGGAGATAGAACA
>NZ_JANLWO010000207.1:0-5648 GCF_031364565.1 Chamaesiphon sp. OTE_20_metabat_361 | reverse complement strand
AATTTGGCAGTTAAACCACTCCAATCCTTGAGCATTCTCAATCCCAACAAGGCAACCTCATTAGCTGTCTGACTCAATCCCGTCATTTCACCATAACTTAATGGTGCTTGCGGATCGAATTTAAACTTACCATTGTGGATTTCAAATAGTTTGCAAGTTGCCGCAATTACTTGAGAATTAAATACTAATGTTAATTGCTCGGCATTGACAACATCTATCGACTTGAGATAGGTACCTAATGGTCGATCGAGCGATGCGATCCGCGTTCTTAATCCGACCACTTGCTCTACGGAGAGCCAGCGGCGTTGCTGCATTAGATCGAGCAAGCTCTGATGCTTTGCACCAGCAGCATCGGTGACAGACATAATGCGTCCACCTTCAAAGGCAAGATAATAACCACTACTAAAAGAGCGTCCCGAAGTATTTTCTGGCACGAGTGATAGTAATCCAGTCTTATTGCCCTCTTGGACGAAATGAAAGATTTCAGCTAATGAATATTCTGATAAATAGCCAGCTAAGGACATTTATATCTCCAACATATTTACGAGTTAGTGGATATCTATTTCTTGAAAATATATAAATCCACCAAGGAAAGTGTATCTAGATAATATTGAATATCGATTGTCTTTAATTTACTTCAACTAATTTAGATATATAGAGTATCTGAATGCTTGAAAAAAACAATCTTTTATCGCACTTTTAGTAACGACAACGGACAGATAAAAGCGAATATCGATAAAGATATTCGCTCCCAATTCATCATCGCTGGCAAATTAATTATTAATTATTAATTAATTGAGTGCCGCTTTAATTTCATTGACGGCTCTTTTAATATCGAGCATCAATAAACCTTGCTTAGCAGACTGGTTTGCCAATACGAGGAAGACCGCATCATCGCCACAACCCATGAGAATGCCATAACCATCAGCACCCTCAACCATGATCTTTTCGACACTACCACGGGATAATTCTTTACCGATACGCTCGCCGAGGGAGAGCATCGCCGCAGACATTGCCGAAGTCCGTTCTTCATCCATCGCACCGGGTAGGCTAGAGGCTAATGGTAAGCCATCGTGGGATACCAAGGCTGCACCTTGGACATCCGCAGTACCCGAAACAAAGTTCTGTAAAATTCCACCGATCGTACTTGTGCCCATGATTTTCTCTGTAATAATTGATGTGGTTAGGTTGATAATTGAATCCCGATCGATCGAGACTAGATTTAGAGAGTCGAGAATTCAAACACGTCGTGAGTACCGCCGCGCAAGACGGATTCGGTATGCACACCACGTAGTTTCTTGCCAGTGGTTTCACTCAATGCACCCCAAACTGCACCCAGCGTGAAAGTACATTTGCGATCGGAACCTTGAGGTTCGCCAGCAGAACAGACAGTTTCCGAACAATAAACTTTGTAAATATCGCCTTCTTGGACGATTTTATCGACAGCAGTCAGGTGGGTACCATTAGCACCAACTGCTTCGTTTAATTTAGCGGCAATGACACTGAGATCTTCAGTAGAACCGGATAAACCCAACTCTTTAGCAAGGTTTTTACCGCGTTCGCGTCCGGCGGCAATCAAGGCGATTGCTGTAGCTTTTTCGCCTAAAGCTTCTTCCATCCCAGTAATCACTGATTTGAAACAAACAATGCTACTAAATTGACCCAAGGTAGGGCGATTTGCGAGTGTATTAGACATAGGTGGAGATTTTGCTTAACTAATGAATTAATTCTTGGTTACGATCGCCGCTCAATTAGTCACCGTTTAGCCTGAAAATTAGTTAATCGGGTAATTTTGAGGAACTGAACCTATACACCATCTAATATGCCCATTGAGGAGCTGGATGTAACAGGATCTTCAAATTAAGTCTTTTGTTTCAAGAATCCCATTAATTTGCCCAAGAACGAATTGGAAACCGGACTAGGAACATTACTATTACTAGCAGCAATAGGATCTGGCAGATCGATCGGTTTATAAATATAGGGTTGTGGAACTTCCTGCAACAAACCGATCGTACATAGACGAAAAGCAATCTGCTGAACCTTCTCGATCGACAGTCCCAGCCGCTCGGCAATTGTCTCGATCGAGAGATCTCCTTGAGCTAGATTCCAAACATTAGTTTCTTGACGATCCAAGCGTAATTTTGGCTCGGTTGAAGATAATTTTTGGAGACAAGATTCGAGTGCGGGTAATTTAGCATTTAAACTACTCCAGTCTCGGAGCATTCTCAAGCCTAACAAAGACATTTCCTGTGCTGTTAAACTAATCCCCGTCATTTCGGCATACATTAGTGATGCTTGAGCATTAAAATTAAACCGTCCGTAATGAATTTCACCAAATAGCTTACAGATACTAGCAACTACTTGAGCATCAAAAAGTAATCTCAATTGGTCGGTATCGAGCAGATTACAACCTTTGAGATAAGTACCTAATGGTTGACCCAATCGATTGGCATTAATTGACAAGCCAGTCACTTGTTCGAGTGATAGCCACTGCCGTTGCTCCATCATCTTGAGTAAGCCAGTGTACTCTGTTCCATACCCGTTACCTACAGACATAATTCGTCCGGTTTGGAAAGAAATATAGTAAGCGTTATCCACAGAACGACTCAAACAGCGATCTGGCTCGATCGACAATAGACCAGTTTTGTGACCCTCTTGGACAAAATTAAAGATCTCAGCCAATGAATATTCTGACAAACAACCAGTTAGCGACATTTAGATATCTCCGATATCTGTGAATTTAGGCGGTACGATGCTGAATATTTGGCGAGGGCGATTATTACTAGCAACTTGGAACGGATTTATGACTGCGCGATTACTCGACAGTCGTAAATTCAAATACATCATGGGTATAGCCGCGCAAAACGGATTCGATCTGGATGCTGCTCAAAACTACTCAAGTATTCAGCGGCGACGTGTCCGGCGATCGGTCATCGGTCTGCTAAAATTATTGGTATTTTTAGGTAGCTTCTGGACTAGTATGCCCACGAGCGATCGCTTACTAACAGCAATCCTCAAAAATTCAGATCGGTTTTGGGCAAGACATCGATCCAGCAGGCAATCTCAACGCGATCGAGATTTCCTAATCTCCATTCCTCAGTTAATATATAAATGTAAAGTTATTTATATCCCCACAGATATCGATGGAATTCCTATCACTAGAGACAATCCAGGCGCTGGCAAGTCAATACGGATATCTCGCTGTCTTCGTAGGCATTCTGTTAGAAAATTTGGGAATTCCCTTACCTGGTGAAACCATCACGATCGTCGGTGGATTTTTGGCTGGGAGTGGGGAACTAAACTATTGGTTCGTCCTCGGCTCTGCGGCGATGGGTGCTTTTATTGGCGGGGTGGGCGGCTACTTCGTCGGTAAGTATGGCGGCTGGAAGCTGATCTTAGCAGCGTCAAAAATCTTCCGCATTCAGGAAGTCCAGCTAGAAGAGATTAAAACCAAATTTAGTGAAAATGCCGTTAAAGCCGTCTTCTTCGGTCGGTTTATTCCCCTAATTCGGATCGTCTCTAGTCCGATGGCGGGTGTCGTGGAAATGCCCATCGGCAAATTCCTCGGTGTTAATTTGCTCGGAGCGGTAACTTGGGCATCGGTGATGACGACGCTCGCCTTTTTTGTCGGCAGAATCGTCTCCCTCGAACAGTTATTAGAGTGGGTGAGCAAATTTGCGATCCTGGCTCTGTTCATCGCGAGCGGGTTTATTTTCGTACCGATTTGGTTGGAATCCCGGATTGTCAAAAAAGCTGGCGAAGGCGAATAAGCATTGCTAGTGTCTGCATAACTCATCACTGAAGCCGCCAATAGGCGATCGAACCGATTCACCTGTAAAATTGACATGCAGACCGCAACCGAGTGCCTATGAACTGCCATCAATGTGGAGGAAACATCGACCCAGACGATCGCTTTTGTGAAGAATGTGGGGTGAGTCTGGTGCCGAATCCCAGCTCCCAAGCGATCGCGAATACTTGCCAAAAATGCGGTGCCCCATCAACTAAAATCGATGCCGAGCGTTATTGCATTGAATGTGGCTTTCGACAAGTAGAACTAGCCCATGATACGATCGAACTTCAACCCGCAGCTAATCTAGCCGGGGCAAGCGATCGCGGGCGCAGACACCACCAAAATGAAGACGCGATCGCGCTCAAAATCATCGACCCCGAGACATATATTCTCGTCGTCTGCGATGGCGTCTCCAGTTCCCAGCATCCCGAACTCGCCTCCCAAGCCGCCGTAGCTGCCTGTATGCAGGAGATCGAGACAGCTCTAGCACATAGCGACGATCCATCTACAGCAATCGATCTCGGTGTCGCCGCAGCACTCCAAGCCGTCGCCAAAATCCCGATCGATCCGACATCAAATGTCGATCCGTCTTCCACCACGATCGTGACCGCGATCGTCCGCGATAAGATTGTCACGATCGGCTGGTTAGGCGATAGCCGTGCCTACTGGCTGGCACCCGAAAAGTCCCTCCAGCTCACGCAAGACGACTCCTGGATGCGCGATGCGATCGAGTCTGGTACATATACCCCCGCCGAAGCCGAGGCATCTCCCTACGCCCATGCGATCGTCCGTTGGCGCGGTGCAGATACCGCCGACGATGGGAAACCCAATCTCATCACTTTTAACATCCCCAGTCCGGGCTATCTGCTGCTGTGTACAGATGGCTTATGGAACTACGCTCCCGATCCAGCCTACCTTTACCATACACTCAGACGATCGCCCACCCTCGATAGCGCCGCCATCGTCCGTCACCTCATTAGCTACGCAAATCAACAAGGCGGACAAGATAATATTACAGTAGGCATTTTTGTTACTAACGATCGACCAATTTCTGCATAATCTGTCTCTGTCATCCCCAAGTATTCAGTAATCGTCAAAAACTAGCGGGTAGAGTACGGAAGAAAGTAAGTGCCCGATCGAGAATATTTATCAGATAAAAATCGCGTAAACCTTAGCTGGTGGGCAATGCCCACCTACAAAATCTCTTTTACTGGCTAATACCTAAAGCCTAAAAACCAACACCTAAAGCCTAATACCTAATACCTAATACCTAAAGCCTAAGCCATGTTTACCGCCGAAGTCTTCCAAAATCCTTACCTTCCCCAAGGTGCTAGAGACGTAAATGCCATCATGACAATTAGCACTAGTGCTGATGGGGTGGCAGTTGCAGCACACAGTCAACGCCTATTCGGGATTATTTGCGATACATCTGGCTCGATGGGTGGTGCCAAAATGATTGCCACCAAAGATGCGATCGTTAAAATCATCGAGCTGATTCCTACCGACGCCGCATTTTTCGTCGTCACCGGATCGAGTCGTGCCAAATTACTGATCCCACTGGTTAACGCCATTCCGGAGAATAAACAGCGTGCCATTGCCCAAGTTAAAGAAATTTCCGCAGGTGGCGGGACATTAATGTCTACTTGGCTGCATACAGCTTTGGGTGAATTTACCAAAATGCCCCAAGCAATTTGTCAAGCTTTGTTACTCACCGACGGACAAAACGATCCGAATGATGAGGAAGATTTAGTTCGAGTTTTGGAAGCATCCGAAGGTAAATTTCAGTGCGATTGTCGCGGTGTGGGGACAGATTGGCGCGTCGCCGAACTCCAGAAAATTGCGGCTAAATTATTAGGTA
>NZ_JANLWO010000067.1:0-3598 GCF_031364565.1 Chamaesiphon sp. OTE_20_metabat_361 | reverse complement strand
CCTTCGCGTGGCTTATAACTCTCGTCAGAAGCATCGAGGATTGGAGGAATTAGATGTATTTGATTTTGACGACTTGATTCAGGACAAATTAGAGATTGTCAAAATGAATCCTGCTTTCCTCAGTCGCAGTGTGAATGAGGGTTTCTCTGGCGGGGAGAAGAAGCGGAATGAAATCCTGCAAATGGCAATCCTCGAACCCAGTCTGGCGATTCTCGATGAAACCGATTCTGGATTGGATATCGACGCGCTCAAAATCGTTGCTAATGGTGTAAATCAATTGTCGAATCAGGATAACTCGATGCTGGTGATTACCCACTATCAACGTTTGCTCGACTATATTATTCCTGATTTCGTGCATGTGATGGCAAACGGACAAATTCTCACCAGTGGGGGGAAGGAACTCGCGCTGGAACTGGAAGCAAAAGGTTATGACTGGGTGACAGAAGCTCAACCAGTAGGCTAAGTAAATCGCTCAATTATTGCTCGATTTGCTGCGTAGATCTCACCCACCCCGCCCTATAGGCACCCCTGTCTTGAAAAGGTGCTGTTTCCCCAAGTGAAGCACTTTTCGCTCCAAGGAGGGGATTTTCACTAGATAGATATTTAAAGTTATATGACAATGACGGCAACTCTTACCCAGCTCATACCGCTCACTCCGCCCCCAAATCCGCAACTTCAAGATATTCGTACTCAAGCTGCTGGATATCTGCAAGAAGAAACTATTCCGACTAATAAGAATGAAGAATGGCGGTTTACTAATCTATCGCCATTGCTCAAGCAAACATTCGTAGCACCGAGTCAAGAGCTACCGCCTGTTAGTATTGACGATTTAGCTATCCCTGAAGCTGCTCAGAGTCGGTTAGTCTTCATTAATGGCATCTACGCGCCCTTACTCTCCAGCCTTGCTAACTTACCTGCTGGTGTATTCATCGGTAATTTAGCCGCAGCTAACGCTGCTGGATTAGCCATCACTGATTATCTGGGCAAACAACCTGGTGGGGAAGAAGTTTTTACCGCGATTAACACGGCGGGAATTAATGATTCAGCCGTAGTCTGGTTAGCTCCAGATACAGCTATCGAGTCCCCAATTCAGCTATTATTTATCACTACCGTAGATGATACGGCGATCGCGACTCAACCGCGCACTCTAGTCGTGTTAGAACAGAGAAGTAGCGCAACTATCATTCAAGAATACTTGCACACATCAGCTTCCAACCGCGCCTACTTCAATAACAGTGTCACAGAAATCTGGTTGGGGGCAGCAGCCAAACTCAATCATACCCGCATCCAAGCCGAAGATATCGCTGCTATCCATATCGGCAAAACAGCGGTTTCGCAATCCGAGCATAGCTCCTATACTGGTAACGCGATCGAGCTTGGTAGCAAACTCTCTCGGCATAATTGGGAAATCTTCCAAATCGGCGCACAGACTGAAACTTATCTGAATGGGTTGACGATGGTAAATGGCGAACAAGAATCAGACACTCATAGTGTCATCGCCTTAACTAAGACCCACGGCATCACCAATCAACTGCACAAATGTATCGTAAACGATCGCGCCCATGCGATTTTCAACGGTAAGGTATTTGTGCCCCAAGCCGCCCAGCAAACCAATGCAGGGCAGTTAAACCGCAATTTGTTACTTTCTGCCAAGGCGCGCATCGACACTAAGCCACAGCTCGAAATTACCGCTGATAATGTCAAATGTTCCCACGGGGCGACAGTCAGCCAACTCGAAGACGATGAGATCTTTTATCTCCAGAGCCGAGGTTTAGATGTCGAAACAGCTAAAATATTACTAATTAACGCTTTTGCTGTAGAGATTATCGATCGCATTCCCGTCGCTTCAGTACGTGAAAAACTAGCAGTAGCAGTAAAAGCATTCAAAGCTAACTAAACACTGGTAAGTAATGACTAGAGAAAGCCCGATTCTACGACTAATCCAAAATCTTACAGGAAATTCTGGTGATATGACTTTTATTCAAACTAGAGAGAATGATACCTTAACTATTGCGGATCGAGTGCGGGCAGACTTTCCGATTCTCCATCGCGAAGTGCATGGCAAGCCGTTAGTATATCTTGATAATGCGGCGACTTCCCATAAGCCCCATGCGGTCATTCATGCACTCGAACATTACTATAGTCACTACAATTCTAACGTTCATCGCGGCGTACATACGCTCAGTGCTGAGGCGACGGATGCTTATGAAGGTGCTAGAGAAAAAATTGCTAAGTTTGTCAATGCTGCTTCTTCGCAAGAGATTATTTACACTCGGAATGCAACTGAAGCGATTAATCTAGTTGCCTATAGCTGGGGCTTGAGCAATCTTCAGCGCGGTGATGAAGTGATCCTCTCGGTAATGGAGCATCATAGCAATCTGATTCCATGGCAATTAGTCGCTCAAAAAACCGGAGCGCGATTGAAGTTTGTCCAACTAACACCGGAGGAAGAGTTTGATTTCGGACATTATCAATCGTTGGTTAATGAGAAAACGAAACTAGTTTCAGTAGTCCATGTTTCTAATACTTTAGGTTGTATCAATCCTGTCAAAGATATCATTGCGCTGGCACGTCAATATGACGCAAAAGTCTTAATTGATGCTTGCCAAAGTGCGCCACATATGCCGTTAGATGTGCAGGATATGGATTGTGATTGGCTGGCGGTATCGGGGCATAAAATGTGCGGCCCGACGGGAATTGGTTTCTTATATGGTAAGTTAAATTTATTGCGCTCGATGCCGCCGTTCTTAGGTGGTGGTGAAATGATCGCCGATGTATTCTTGGAAAATTCGACTTATGCAGACTTACCCCATAAGTTTGAAGCTGGTACTCCGGCTATTGCTGAAGCGATCGCATTAGGAGCAGCGGTAGATTATTTAACTAATATCGGGATGGATAAAATTCATGCTTATGAAGTTGAATTAAATACCTACTTATTTGAGAAATTAATGCAGATTCCTCAAGTGAAAATATATGGCCCCAAACCACCGAAAGAACGCGCTGCGCTAGCGTCATTTACTTCCGGTGATGTTCATCCTCACGATCTTTCGACGATGTTGGATCAAGCCGGAATTGCGATCCGTGCTGGACATCATTGTACTCAGCCGTTGCACCGCTTTATCAAGGCTCAATCCACTGCGCGGGCGAGTTTGTATTTCTACAATACTAAAGCGGAAATTGATACTTTCATCGCCTCTTTACTCGAATCGATCGAGTTCTTTGATAGTATCTTTAGTTAGTATAATCTCTCTCCATCGCTGAATTGGAAAAAGTCGCTCGTAAATTAAAGATAGTAATCCTAAATTGGTGAGGCGCGCTGTTTTTGGTGCGTTACCCTGCGGGATAACACACCCTACATTCCATATTGAGTGGGATGGCGATGATGTCTACAGCCAATATCGATCGATCGAGTCTAGAATCCGCCATAACTCGGAATCCATCGATCGCCATTTCAAGGTAAAATAAGGTACATAACTACTAGATTGACTATGAGTATTAATGCCGTTCATTTGGTTGGGAGAGTTGGTGGCGATCCAGAGATGAAATATTTTGAATCTGGTACTCAGCTCTGTACGCTCACCCTCGCTGTCAATCGTCG
>NZ_JANLWO010000016.1:0-2028 GCF_031364565.1 Chamaesiphon sp. OTE_20_metabat_361 | reverse complement strand
CAGAGGTGACAGTTTGGGCTTGATGCTCGGCTCTGCTAACCGCGATCCCAGGCGTTTCGATCGAGCCGAGGAACTCGATCTTCAGCGTCAGGACAATGGACACTGTGGTTTTGGTGGTGGGATTCACTTTTGTCTGGGTGCGGAACTAGCCCGCGCTGAAGCGCAGATTTCGTTAAATATCCTGATTAACCGTTTGCCGAAATTGCATTTAGTCGATCGACCCATTAAATGGGCAGACAATATCGTGTTTCATGGCCCCGAACATTTGCCAGTTGGGTTAGGCGAAACATGAGGATTTAATCCCAGATCCTGTTTACATACTCAGATTATCAGCCCTCACCCCCAGCCCCTCTCCCAAGCTTGGGAGAGGCTGGGGGTGAGGGCGAAGGGTTGATGCTAGCAGCAAGAAGTGTTTGCAGATCGGATTTGGTATTAATACCAAATCTCTAAAAAATCTCAACTTATCAGGAGAACTCAAACAATGAAAGATCCACCAACTTTAAATCTAGATAATCAAAGCGATGAATTGTCACAAGTTACCAGCACCAAAAATCCGCTGCACGATCGGAATTTTTACATCATCGTCAGCCTCACCCTAGTCGAAATTATGGGTGGGCCGACAATTGGCCCGATCCTCCCAGAATTATCAAAAGTTTTTGCTGTCTCACCTAGTGAAATTCAATTAGTAATGACCGCTTTTTTTCTGCCCATCGGCATTGCCACGCCGATTTTAGGCATCGTCACCGATCGAATCGGTGTGAAAAAAGTGTTAATTCCGTCGTTGTTACTGTTTGCGATCGCTGGAAGCTGCTGTGCCTTCGCTGGCGATTTTCAAACTCTAATTCGGTGGCGATTTCTCCAAGGTTTAGGTTCTGCTAGCTTAAATTTAATCTCCCTAACGCTGATTAGTACGATCTATCGCGGCAAAGCCTTAACGACGGCAATGTCGATTAGCGTGAGCGCGATCGGTGCCAGTACGGCGATTTATCCGATTATCGGTGGGGTGCTAGCAGGTTTTAGTTGGCGATATCCCTTTTTGCTAACCACGCTCGCCTTTCCCTTGTTGATGCTGGTGTTGATGGTGCTGAAGCTGCCCCGACAACAAAGTGGTAGCCAAAATAGCAGTATCAAGCTTTATCTGCAAAAGGTCTGGCAGAGTATTAACAATTCCACAGTACTGGGATTGCTATTGGTAGTCGGTTCGATGTTTCTGATTCAGTCTGGGCCGTTTATAACTTACATCCCGATTTTAGCAGGGGCTAATTTTGGGACTTCGGGCTTGTTTATTGGTTTGATTTTAGCCAGCATGTCAGTCTCGTTAGGGCTTGTTGCTTCGCAGTTGGGAAGGTTAACGCGACGCGCATCAGAAATAACGCTAATTAAAGTAGCTTTTGCGATCGCCGCGATCGCGCTAGCAATGATTCCGTTCATTACTAGCGCAGGGCTGTTGTTCGTTCCGAGTATTTTATTTGGTGAGGCTCTAGGTCTAGCAATACCTTCTAGCCAAGAGATCTTAGCAAAACTCGCGATCGACGATACGCGAGCTGGATTTATGGCAGTCAATGTGAGCGTCCAATCGCTGGGGATCGGATTAGGGCCACTTATGGCAGGTATCTTTGCTGGCGTATGGGGTATGCAGGGTGTCTTTTGGGCAACTGCTGGTCTGGCTGTGGGTGCATTGGTTTTGTTTCATTTTCTTCTACAGCAAGGTAGTAGAAATTCTGTTACGAGATAAACCTTGAAGATCCCCCTAGTCCCCACTAAAAGGCGACAAGTCTGTTGGTATCGTAGTCCCGTTACCCCACCCCAGCCCTCCCCTTATAAAGGGGAGGGAGCAAAAGCCCCCCCTTTATAAGGGGGGGGTAACACCATCTCAAACGAAGCTATTAGACGCATTCATCCTCTTAGGGTCGCCTAAATTTACAACCATAAATAATCTTTATAATTTCCAATCGCGAGCAAATTACTATGTCTAATCCATCTCAACATCAAGTATTAATTGTCGGTGCTGGCCCTACTGGTTTGATG
>NZ_JANLWO010000886.1:0-7699 GCF_031364565.1 Chamaesiphon sp. OTE_20_metabat_361 | reverse complement strand
ATTTCGACCATTACGGACGCTATAGTTATGGCAATCAACCAGGCATCTGCAAGCTCAATTTAGAACTACTTCAGCAGCCGCTAGGTACGGCGATCGATCCCACCGAAATGACCGCAGCTTTAGCCAAGTTTGAAGGTTATTATTTCGATCGTTACAAACAGCTCATGCTCCAAAAGCTCGGATTTACAGGCGCAACTAATCCGATCCTTGATGAATTGTTAGTTACCACGCTCCAACTATTAACAGATACCCAAGTCGGCTATCACCAATTTTTCTTTGAATTGAGTCAAGCATTTAAATTGCGATGGAAATTAGATCCTAATGCGATTTTGAATGAAACCGAACTCCTGCCAGAATTAGTCAGCAGTTCTGGTTATCAGCAATGGCTACAGTTATATCATCAAGCGATGAGTACTATCCCAGCATCAGAGCTAGATACTGTCGAAAACTTGCTGACTCGATCGAATCCCCAGACGATTTTACTACGTCCCCAGATCGAAGCAATTTGGGAACCGATCGCTCAAGATAATAATTGGGAACCCTTTTATACATTGTTAGGGAAGATTCAAGCGGGTACATAGCGAGTATTTTATCTATGTTAAAGGTTAATTTTGCAAAGAAATGTTAGAAAATAATCCAAGCGATCGCTTTTTAAAAACTGCCCTAGTTGTTGGTGGAGGACAGGGGATTGGGTTGGGATTCGTCCGGCGGTTACTCGATCGAGCGGACAGTGAGTGTGTCTATGCTACCTATCGCAGCTTAGAGTCGGCGACAGAGTTACTGGCGATTGCCGATCCTCGCTTGTGCTGTTTGCAGATGGATATCACGGATGAATCACAAATTGCAGCGGTAATTCACAAGATTCAAACTGAGACTGCTACGCTCGATTTTGTAATTAATGCTGTTGGCGTTTTACATGAAGGCGCAATGCAACCCGAGAAAAGTCTACGCCATATTAACAGCGAACAACTCTTACGTTATTTCCAAGTTAATAGTGTCGGCGCGATCTTATTATTCAAACAAGTACAGCCATTACTCAAACATCCAAATCGATCGATCCTCGCGACAATATCGGCTAAAGTTGGGAGTATTGGCGACAATCACAGCGGCGGCTGGTATGGCTATCGCGCATCCAAATCTGCCCTAAATATGTTGATTCGCACCACCGCGATCGAGTACAAGCGCACCTGTCCGCAAGCGATATTAGTCGCACTCCATCCTGGGACGACTGACACCCGATTGTCGCTACCATTTCAACGCAATGTCCCCCCAGAAAAGTTATTTTCAGTCGATCGCACCGTAGCCCAATTATGCACAGTTATCGATCGATTAGAGCCGATCGATAGTGGTGAATTTTTCTCTTGGGATGGCAGTCAATTACCTTGGTAGACTGTTTTATATCTTGCATTAACATAAAGTTATTAGTGGATAGTGGATAGTGGATAGTGGATAGTGAATAGTGATGAGTGATGCCAAACATCCGATTTCCCAAAGCCTAAAGCCTAAAGCCTAAAACCTAAAACCTAATCACTTCCCCCAAACTTCGCAGTGACAGATTCAACTTCCGCTATCGATACTCTATTGGCACCATTTCATCAATTTGGGGTGAATTTAGGACTCAGCCGCAGCCAGACTTTACTCGCCGCACTCGGCTCGCCGCATCAGGCTGTGCCGATAATTCATGTGGC
The DNA here is from genome assembly GCF_031364565.1 of Chamaesiphon sp. OTE_20_metabat_361. NCBI lineage: Bacteria > Bacillati > Cyanobacteriota > Cyanophyceae > Gomontiellales > Chamaesiphonaceae > Chamaesiphon > Chamaesiphon sp. OTE_20_metabat_361. The sequence goes on along the minus strand of NZ_JANLWO010000886.1, from coordinate 6,011 downwards.
GGGGACAAATGGCAAAGGTTCTGTATGTGCTTATCTCTCTAGTGTGCTGAGTGCCGCAGGTTATCGAGTCGGTCGATATACATCGCCGCACTTGGTAGACTGGAACGAGCGGATTTGTATCGACGATCGACCGATTTCGACTGAGGTGGCGCTAAGCACTCTCTCTAGAGTTATTGCCGCCATTGATGCGGCTAAGCCCACCCCCACACAGTTTGAAATCGTGACAGCGGCGATGTGGCTGTACTTTGCCGAGTCACAAGTAGATATTGCCGTCATTGAAGTTGGCTTGGGTGGTAGATTGGATGCGACTAATGTTTGCGATCGACCACTAGCAACAATTATTACCTCGATCGCGATCGATCACTGGCAGCAGCTCGGCGAAACGATTGCCAAAATCGCTGGAGAAAAAGCAGGTATTCTCAAACCCAACTGTCCCGCGATCGTCGGTACCTTACCTCCCGAGGCTGCCACTGTCGTCAGCGAACGGATCGCCAAGCTCGATTGCCCCGCAATCTGGGTTAAATCGGCTGTAGCAACCTGCCCACCCGCAGATCTAGGCTCAACCTCATTTTCACCGCTAGGGCTGCCTTGGGTCGAATCTGCCGGGATTAAATACCCGCTGGCTTTACTCGGCGAAATGCAGTTAACCAATTCCGCGATCGCGATCGCCACAATTGAGACACTACGCCAAGCTGGTTGGAAAATTAGCGCCACTGCACTCGTGACGGGGATGGCAAATACCCAGTGGCGCGGACGCATCCAGTGGACGACTTGGCAAGGGCATAAATTATTAATCGATGGCGCACACAATCCCGCTGCGGCGATCGCTCTGCGTCAGTATGTCGATACGCTAAATACGCCGATTAGTTGGGTGATGGGGATGTTATCGACTAAAGCACATCCCGAAATTTTTCAGGCGTTACTCCGTGCTGGCGATCGACTGTACTTAGTACCCGTTCCCGGACATAGTACCGCCGATCCAGCCGCACTAGCCGATCTGGCACGCCTAGAGTGTCCCACTCTTGCCGCGATCGAGACTTATCGCGACTTGCCGAGCGGATTAGCAGCGGCATTTTCAACTACTACTACTACTCAGCCAATATTGTGTGGTTCTTTATATTTAGTTGGCAATTTTCTCAGCCAAAATAAATAAGTGCTACAGAAAACTTATTTGTCAATATCGACCTACGGACGATTGATTTTGCGATCGCTAATGTAACATACTAAGTTCTAGACATCACTTTCTCATAGCACCTTCAAAATGAAAGTACAGCCCTAAGTGTCCCAGTGACGATCGAGCTATTAGTGCTTTGATTGGCTGGATTGGTAATAACTTGGACGAGCGGTGTCATGCGTAAATTACTACTAACGGGGATGTTATAAAATGCCTCAAAATTAGTTTGAGTTGCATTACCAACTTGGTTGAGTATAAACGGTTGGACGATGCCAATTCCGGCTAAGTCATTCTTAGTAAATAAGTCTTGAAAAGCAATACCCGCCGACCAGTATTGAGGACGAATATCGCCCAGTGTGGTGTTAGGATACAGACCAGAACCATAGCGGGCAAATAAGCCAAATTGGGGAGAAAGTGCAACTTCAGCATTAACGCCAACAACACCAAATTTGCTGCCAAGCAGTTCGCCACCGCTGTATTGTAACCGCATGGCAATCGATTTTGTCGGTGCGTATTCTACTTCGACAACTCCCAAATAAGGATCGCCAAACAATCCGCCTGTAGAACCACCACCCGCAAGCGGGAACAAGCGAATATCATTGGGCGAACCACCGCCAAGAAACTGTTGATTTTCGGGTAAGCTGGTAGAACCGCTACTAGCAATGTAAACGCCCCGAATCGAAAATTGACGATCGAGCTGCCAATCAATTACAGCTCCCGCACCGCCCGGTCGAGGTAGTAAGATAAAATTATTAGTAATTGCAGCAGTAGAAAAGTCCCGAAAACTGGTATTTGCATGGGCTGACTTCGACTGACAATCGCACCTCTAGGAGCAATGATTCTATCGCCTCCAAATGTACCTGCGTTAATGGCGAAAATCGCTTGTCCGCTAAGTTTTGTAGTTGTCGAGAATTGCTGAGTTTCTATTTTTATGACATCAGTTTCGAGTCGTTCGAGTTTACCTTTAAGAGCGGTAACTTCTGTCGAAAATTCTATTTGTAATTGGCTCAATGTTTCTAGATCTGCGGGATCTATTTCAGCTATATTTTTGATTCGATCGGTACAATCATGCAGATCTTTAGCAAACTTAGTTCGATCGATCTGCTGAATTTGATTAGATCTAGTTTCCGCAGATGGCGATAGACAATTATAACGATCGACAATCGACTTAAACGATCGAAATGCCCAATCGCTAGATTTAAGATCTACAGACTGCTGAAGATCGATCTGCTGGATTGGTTCGTTTGCTCGAACGGTAGTTAATCCAAGATAATTAACGATAACAAATACGATTGAGAAAGTGATGCTCCTGCCAAGTGGCTGTCGTCTATTTAGATGCTTTATCAACAATCTGCGCCAAAAATACAACATTATTCAGATAATTCGATTCTCCATAGGAGACGCTCCGCGAACGATTCAGACAGCACGAGAACGGGTTAAATTACGCACTTGAGACTTGAAAACGGCAAATCCCAAGGCAACGATAACTAGACCGCCGCCAACGAGCGCGTAGGTGCCACCTAAGCCCATAGATTTGGTTAACGGCTGGGTGACGATCGGTGATAAAAACTGCCCCAAGAACATCGATGTTGAAAGACCACCCAAGGCTCTCCCCCGCAGGGCATCGGGAACCGCAGAACTGAGCCACACCGACATATTCGGCATCAGCAGTCCCAAACCCATCCCTGCAATCCCCAATCCGGTTAATACTTGTAACCAGTTTGAAGATTGACCGATTAATAGATAACCGATGCCCATGAAGCCAAAGATTGCAGGTAAAAAAGTGACAAATTCCATCCGTTGTTTGAGCTTGCCATAGGTAACAGAAGCAATTGCCGAAAATAGGGTGCAAAGTGCGATCGCCATGCCACTTTGAGAGGGATTAGCCTTGACTAAACCATCTAGATAAAAGGGCAATTGAACGGGGATCAGATAAAAAGCAATTTGACTGAGGGTGGTAAATCCATAGACAATTATCATCACGCCAATGGGTGTAGATTGGCTGGCTGAATCATTCGCCGCTCCCATGTTTGGCTGGGCAGAATTGCTTCGATCGGGTTCGCTAATAAACGCGAACACTAATAATGCGATCGGCCATGCAAATAGGTAAATCCCAAACGGATAGTGCCAGTTTTGTTGAGCTAGTGCGCCGCCAAGTGTCAGAAACACCACGCCGCCCAAACCCATAAATCCAGCCTGTAGCCCCATAAAAGCCGCCCGTGCGGGGCCGCTATAGTAATCAGCAATGAGGGTAGTTGCGCTCACCATTACCCCCGCCACAGCCAAACCTAGCACCGCTCGTCCGACTAGAATTGCGGGTAAACTTTCTAAAAATAGCCCCGAACTGCCAGCAAAACCATACAGAATTGCGGTAAGTAGTAATAGCGGTTTGCGACCGAATTTATCGACTACGATACCGGCGATCGGCGAACCAATGACGATAAATAATGCTGGTAATGTAATTACTAATTTAACTAAAGTCGTCCGTAGATCGGGATCGGAAATTGCACTTTCAAATTGTTGTTTCATCGCTGGCAGCGATGGTGCAACCGTGGCACCGGACATGACTGTCAGGCTGCTGGCGAGTAATAGCGTTAATTTGGTCGCCCAAGAATTGGGATTTGGCATTGGAACATGGGTTTGGTTTACTGGACTTCGTTTTGAGATCTAAATCCCCCAACCCCCTTAGAAAGGGGGCTTTCAAAGTCCCCCTTAGAAAGGGGGATTTAGCGGATGCAATCACGCGGAGGTTCCCTCCGCATGTGTTGCACCAAGCAGCGGCGGTTTTATTCTGGGGGAACCCCAGAATAAAAAACCGACAAGACAGAGGGATTCACACCAACTTCGCTAATCTATTTCTGCCAACGTTCTGTGGCTGCTGCAATTCGCTGACCGTATAATTCACAAGACAATCGATCGCCAGTGTCGAGTTCTACCGTTTTTGTCCCCGTAAAATCAGGAATGGCTTGCCCCATCACCCCTGTATAAGAACCCAATCGATTCACCCCGTTAGGCTGCGACATTTCACCCGCACCCACCCAAATCATTCCGTGTTGAGCGGCGTTAGTCGCCAAATAGATCAGCGTGCCTTGTTTATCGCCACTCATACCAGCAGAATGGGTGAAGCCACCAGCAATCTTATCTTTCCAGAGTTGTTGCGCCCAGATACTGCTGGCAGCATCAATAAATGCTTTAAGCTGAGCGGCAACGCCACCCATATAAGTTGGCGAACCAAAAATAATTGCATCGGCACTATTCAAAGTAGCCACCATTGCCTCATCTTTCCAGCGACCATTGACGATTTGTTCGCCAGTAATGCGGAGTAATTGGACTTTGGTGTCGGGAATTGTTTGGGCACCTGTGGCAATTGCCTCTGCCATTAAATGAGTATTGCCAGCTCCTGAGAAGTAGATAATTGCAATATTTGTCATGAGATTTTCCTGGTAATTGTGAATTGGTTGTTGTGAGCGCTGGGTTATCTCCTGACGGAGATGCTGCGCTAGTGCTACTCGCAACCCAACCTACATTTTTTTGATAACATCAAGTTTCTATAATAAATCCTGGTTGAAACTTGACAACTTCGGTATAAATTTGCTGAATCCCCGCAAATGCAGCAGCCTGTTGTCCGGTTTTAACGGTAAACACATTGACAAACGTAATCATCGGGGTTCAGTTCTGGATTTAGTAAATGGTTATTTCAATACTGCTAAACCTTTTTGAACCGCAGGTCGATCGCCAACTGTTTTCACCCATCGATCGAGTGCTGCCAAATTCTCAACTCGTTCGGGATGAGCCGCACGAATAAAGTTCAGCCCACTAGATGCCCATGTATAGTTCATGATGTCAGCAATTGAATAATCATCAGCGATAAATATGCGATCGGTTAGATGAGTATTGAGCACATTTAATAGCCGCACACTTTCATCTAAATATCGATTAATTGCATAAGGTATTTTTTCCGGTGCCGATCGCGAGAAGTGTCCCCATTGACCAATCATCGGGCCGAGTCCACCAACTTGCCAAAATGTCCAAGCTAAAACTGCCGCTCGGTTCTTAGCATCAGTTGGCAGTAGTTTTCCGCTTTTTTCTGCCAAATAAATTAAGATTGCCCCCGATTCAAATACTCGTTGACCATCATCGACAATCGCGGGTATTTTACCATTAGGATTAATCGCTAGAAAAGCATCTGCGTGTTGTTCGCCCTGCCCGATATTGACAGGAAAAATTTGATAAGGCAGACCGATTTCTTCCAACATGATTGCTGGTTTCTGCCCGTTAGGAGTATTGGCTGTATATAGCTCGATCGTCATTTTATACCTACTTTTTTGGTTTTTACAAAGGGGTTTTGAACAGGTTATTTATAGGATAAGGAAAGCTGATTTGCTTCGTTCCAGCACCGCCCTGAACTATAAGTGTCTCGTTCCGAGAGGCTACGCCAACGGGCTAATAGCGAAAGTTCGTTAAAACGAACTAGGTGATGTAGCAGTTCTCTTCAGAGAACTTTTGCTATTAGCCCCAAATTCATTTGAGGGCGGTGCTGGCGCGAAGCTAATATTCGTTAAGCGGAAATCCTTAACCCGCACTAACTGACCTTAACTATAAAATACCGCCATTGACTTGGAGATTTTGTCCCGTCATCCAATGGGCATCATCACCGACTAGAAATGCCACCACATCGGCGATATCCTGCGGCTTACCCAAACGTCCGAGCGGAGTTTGGCTAATTAGATGGTCGATTGCGGGTTGGGGCAAAATCAAACCATCTGTGTCGGTAACTCCAGGTGAAACCACATTTACCGTCACCTGACGCTGCCCGATCTCTTTTGCCAAAGCAAAG
>NZ_JANLWO010000799.1:0-3262 GCF_031364565.1 Chamaesiphon sp. OTE_20_metabat_361 | reverse complement strand
TTCCATCGCTGAAATATTCCTGTTCAAGATCGTTGCTCATATTTACAAAAGGCAATACTGCAATACTTTTTTTAGGTGTGGATACAGGGATGGGAACTTTTTTCTCCTGTGTTTTGCCCTTTAACGAATTGGGAACGGGCATAACCAACCCTTCATAATCAAGTGCAAATACTTCTACCTCCCGTTCCTGCCCGCCAATTATAAAAAATCGACTCGTGCCTTCCACTCGGCGAAGTGCGGGTTCGATCGTTTGGTCGATTAGGTCGCGATAACGGTTAGAGTCAGTCTGAAAGCCTGGTTTGGGCTTGAGCACCAGCCAGATCATCGGGTTATTATTGCCGCTGGCGACCTGAATATCCGAATCACCCGCTTCCGCTGGGAGATCTCCGAGTTGCTGGAGCTTGTTGAGTGTCGCCACCAGCCGCGCATCGACATCGGTACCCCAATCAAATTTCATCGTAATCGTGCTAAATCCCGATAAACTTTGGCTGGTAATTTCTTGAATCCCTTCAATTTCCTCTAACACATCCTCGATCGGGCGCGTAATTAAATTTTCGACCTCAGAAGGTGCTGCGCCGATATAAGGCGTAGAAATCGTAATTTCCGGTCGATCTCCTCCCGGCTGAAGTTCTAGCGGCAGCCGAAACAGGGCGACGAAGCCAAACATCACCAACAATAAAAACAGCACGAAGGTACCGTGCCGCCACCGGATAGCAGTTTCGATGAAGTTCATGACGTTTTTTTAGTATTTTGGTTTTCGACGACCTGCACGGGCGATCCGGACTTGAGTGCTTCGCTGCCCCGCACTACTACTGCTTGCCCCGCCCGCAACTGATTGCTAGAAATTGCCACCGTTTCGCCCAGATCGGCAACCATCTGCACTTTAACTTCTACCGCTTTACCATCCCGAATGGTGTACACCAGCCAATTTTCATCACGACGCACCAGCGCATCACGAGGGACGACCAGATTAGTTGCCTCGATCGGTAACTGGAGCGTACCCGCGATCGCCATCTTGGGTAATAAATTCGGGGGTGGATTTAGCAACCGCAACCGTACTAGTTGCCGTCGCGATGCGGCATTAGCCGCCGGAACCACACCGCTAATGGTCGCGCGTCCGCGCCAATCTGGTAGAGCGCGCGCTCGGAGTTCTACGGGTAAGCCAGTCCTCACGCTACCAGTAAGTTGTTCTGGTAGTTCCAAAAACACATCCAACTCGTTATTATTTACCAGCGTCACTATTGAATCGCGGCTCTCGACCAGATCGCCCACATTTACCTGCCGCGTTTGCACCGTACCAGCAATCGGCGACTTAACTTGAGTCCGCGTTAGGGTGAGTCGAGACTGGTTGACCACCGATTGGGCGGCAGCGACGCTAGCTGTTTGAGCGTCAATTTCTTCACGAGTCGGGCCAGCCGTAGCTTCTGCTAGCGTCGCTTCTGCTTGCAATCGCTGTGCCCGTGTGGTCTCGACACTGGCACGAGATTCTACCAGTACCCGTTGGGCGATCGCCCCAGCTTTGACCAGCGAGGAGTTACGGCGCAAGTTGTCTTGAGCCTCGCGTTCGCTAGCCTGAGCGGAACGCACTTGCGCTCGCCGTTGGGCGATAATTTCCGATCGAGTCCCCACTTGCAGCCGTGCCAGTTCGCTGCGAGCTTGTGCCAGTTTGGCCTGTGACTCTGCTAGTGCGAGTTGTCGCTCGTCATCATCCAGAGTCGCGATCGTCATCCCTGGCTTGACGAGATCGCCGACTTCGACAAATACCCGCTCGACAGTCCCGGCTGTCTGAGTCCGCAATGTGGCACTTCTATTTGCCTCCGTCTGCCCTGCTAACTGAATGCTTCTGGTACCTTGTCCGCGACCGATGGCGGCGGTTTGGACGGGAGTGGTCGGCAATCCGCGTGCGGCTGTCGGTGGTGCAGCCTCTTGACTGGGCATCGTCGTCCGCCAGAATAACGCCCCACCGCCGAGTAGTAAGAGGAGAGCAAGTAAACCAAGCTGCCACCGTTTGGGACGGCGAGATTTGGTGGTGGTTTCTGGCGATGAACCTGGGGATTTAGATGTGTCCATAGTTCATGAAATTGACACTGCTTTTTCCAGAATATCGATTTACACCTACTTTTACCTCGCCCGATCGAGTGATTCGATCGAGTGAATCACTAAAAATATCTATCTTTAGACAGATATTTTTGAATCTATAGGGATGAGAATGCGATTATTAGACTCGGCAATGTTTTTCTCATTTAGAGTCACTATCAACTACTTAAATATTTAGCGATCGGAGTAGAAATAGAAAATTAGGCGTTGCTGAATTGATGTATGATATGGCGATCGAGAGAGTAACCTGCTATTCAATTTGTCGAGAGCGATCGCGGCTGAAATTATTAGCGGAAACAGGAATAGGAACATCCCAAAATTTAAGATAGTGAATTAATAGCTTAACTGAATAAGCTAGCATTTATTTAGACTTAGAATAGCAAAGTGTCTTACGATGAAGCCTAGCTAAATAGTGTCGTAACCGAGTATTTTCTCCTTCGACTCTGGTCATATAAGTTTTACAGATAATTTGGTCTACGTCACGGAATAAATATCGGATAAACTGGCCATCCATCCGTGAGATAAAACTAACATTTCCAGCTCCCAACTAGTTCCCACAATGGCTGAAAAGTTTTTGCATCTCTTTTTGCATTATAAAGAGACCAAAATTGCCGAAACTAAACCAATAAATGGTGAAGCTACTCCACCAAGAAAATCGCCAGTTAAACCTCTGGTTGAGGCATTCTGGCTAGCACCAACTACGATCCATAGAACAAGAACCACCAATGGGCCAATGGTCATGTAGGTTCTGGCAGTCGTGGCCATTTTTTCTTCTTGGTTTTTCATCCTTTACTCAGTCTGTATAGAATCCAGATTCGGCAGATCCTAATTGACTTTAGTTCCCTCTAGATCGGCCAGGACAAACCAATCATCGCCATCTAACCACTCCCAACGGCTAGCCAAGGTATTACCCTCATTGCGAAACGCATATGTGGTGCGGTATTCTGTTCCGATAGATGACGACCAAACACCATCACGGATACTCCGCTGACCAGACAGAATTCTGCCATAACTGTCAAATAGCTGCGAGAGGTATGACTGGCTCACCGCATCATAGCCGACCGTCTCTATCCCACTTATCTCTGCGTTGCCGATTTTTGCATCAAAGTGGTTAACGAGAAAAAAACCACCTGGTAGCCACTCATAAGTTTCCGCCCCAATCCAC
>NZ_JANLWO010000785.1:0-5465 GCF_031364565.1 Chamaesiphon sp. OTE_20_metabat_361 | reverse complement strand
CTGGATTTATCTGGGATTCGACAATTTGTTATCCCGATATGTCGTCCTCAAAGGCTTGCTAAATAGTGAAGATGCCGCGAGTGCGGCGGTAGCCTTAGCCGAACGGCAATTTTTGGCAGCAGTCAAACATCCGAATATCGTGGGGATTTACAACTTCGTCACCCACGATGCGGAAGGCTATATCGTGATGGAGTACGTCGGTGGCAAAACGCTTAAGGAAATTCGCAAAGCGCGAGGGACACTACCCGTATCGGAAGCCATTGCGTATATTCATCGGGTGTTGGGGGCATTTGCCTATCTCCACCAGCTCGGTTTGGTGTACTGCGACTTCAAGCCGGATAACGTCATGCTCGAAGGGGATGATATTAAGCTGATCGATTTGGGTGGTGCGCGTAAAATAGATGACCCCGACGGCGATATTTATGGGACGATCGGGTATGCTGCTCCTGAAGCTGGTGAAGGGCCGACAATTGTCTCGGATTTATTTACGATCGGGCGTACTTTAGCCGTATTAGTTACGAATATCTCTGGGTTTAGCACCGAGCATCAATACACTCTCCCCAGTGCCGAGTCGGATACTGTGTTTGCCCAGCAAGAATCCCTGTATCGCTTCTTGCTCAAAGCCACCGCACCAGCCGCCGACGATCGCTTCCAGAGTGCCGAAGAGATGGCGGAGCAACTTTTAGGCGTATTGCGCGAAGTTGTGGCTGTCGAGACTAATATGCCGCGTCCTGCGACTAGTCTACTGTTCGACGGCGATCGATTGGCGACAACATCAGGAGGCGATTTTAACCCGATCGAGCCTAGTTACTTGCATTTGCCCAATTTGCTCATCGATGCCAAAGACCCCGGCTTCAATGCCATTCTGAATGCCAGCATGATGACAGATCTCGATCGGCGGCTCGACCAATTGCGGCAAGTTGTCAAGCAACTACCCACCTCGATCGAAGCTAAGCTCCGACTGGCAAATAATTTCATCGATCGCGGCTGCATGGCTGTCCGTTCGCCACAAAGTAGCACCACTCCGGTGGCAATCGCTACTCATGACTATACCGAAGCCGAAATGTTCCTCGATCGAGTAGCCCAGCAAGATGCCTGGGATTGGCGGGTAGACTGGTATCGCGGTAAATGTCTCCTCGCTCAAAACCGCCCCCAAGAAGCCCAAGCAGCCTTCGATCGCGTCTATTTCGATCTACCAGGCGAACTCGCGCCAAAACTCGCATTTGCGCTCGCCGCCGAGCAAGGACAAAACTACAAACTCGCCGCCCAGATGTACGAACTAGTCGAGCGGACGGATCTCAATTATCCCACTGCTGCCTTCGGTTTAGCCCGTTGTCGCCTGATGCAGGGCGATCGCAACGCCGCCGTTACAGCTCTCCAACAAGTCCCACCCACATCCACTCTCTACACTAGAGCCAAAGTTGAAATTACGCGCATTTTAGTCGATCGACAATTACCCGTCGCTACGAATATTCCCCAACATCCCCAACCAACGATCGCCGAACTCAAATCGGCAAATGCCACAATCGAAGCCCTAACTTTGGAAGGAATTGAAAAGCATCGACTCGATCGGCAAGTATTAGAAACCGCTCTAGATTTACTCACATCAAAAGCAATTACCGCTCAGAATAATCTGATGATTTTAGGTCAACCTTTAGAGGAAATTAAGCTCCGCCAAGGGTTAGAAAAAGTCTTGCGATCGCTGGCACACTTGAGCACTGGCGAAGAGAAGATCGTGTTAGTAGATGAAGCAAATCGAGTCCGACCGAAGACTTTATTTTAGAGAGATTGCCAGTAATATTAGAAACATTGACTATCTTCCTTTAAGCTGATGTTCGTTGGCATAGCCTCTCTGAAAGAGAATCGAGATCTAGCCAGTTAATCAAATCTGCCATCTGGGTAAAGTCCAACAAATCCTCAGCGAGAGATTCGACTCGATCGAGTGTCAGACTATTTACTTGTGCCTGAATTTCAGGACTAATAGTTCCTAGCTTACGACTCAAAAGCTTCAGCACAAGCGATCTTTCGCCATCAACTGCACCCTCAGCCTTCGCATCCCGATATACTCTTGTCTGTTGTAACTCAATTCCTAACATCAGATCTACCTCATCTCTACTCAGATTATCGAACTTATACAAGACAATCGTGGATACTAAGTTAATTATATCTCTGCTACCCTGTGCCTGTCCGATTAGCCTTCTCGCTTCAGCTTTCGCCTTATCTCCCTCCAGCGTCGTCAACACCATCAAACCCAATTCGATCGATAACTCTTCTGTGTCTCCCAACTCATCCAAGTAAACTCTAGTAATCCGCCCACTCGCCAGCAGCTCTCGCACGATCTCTCTTCGAGATTGTTCGACGCGCCCAGATGGATAGATTACTACTGCTTGCCAATCCAAAAATAGATCGCGATGACGGTAGACATAGATACTAATTTCAGCAAGCATCCGCTCATAGAGCAACTCGTCGAGTTGAAATTGCGCTTCACAGAAATAGAGAATTCCAGATGGAGTGGGCGGGATAAACACCCCATCCATCCTAAATGCTGTTTCCTTTACCTCTATCGCATCAAAGACATATTCAGCAGCATTTTCAGGTGGGTTAGGAAGCAGCTCGAACAATAAAGTTGGTAATTGCTGAAATAACCGATAAAAAATCGTATCGCGGCGCATAAATACGGATGTATATTTACTAAAATTCGATCGGTTAAGTGGAATAAATTAGCTGCTTACTAACTCTAATCCCCGCCGATATAATTCTCGGGCGTACTCAGTCCATGTGCCTTGTCCCCAGTAGCGAAAACAACTAGTTTGCACCAACAAATTGTAGAGTAAAGCTGCTTGATAATCCGATCGAGTCGTCACTGTCGGGTCGGCGGCTACTAGTGCATCAAACTTTTGGTGAAAGAGCGCACTAAGTTGATACATCGGTTCGAGGACATTTTCATATCCTTGTACCCAACTGAGATTATCAGTCCAAGATGCACCATCCATATGAAATTGATGGTCGGTTGCCTTCAGTGCCACGATCGCATTTTCGACCGATTTTGTATCGGTTTGCGCTGGAGTAACTAATTGCCAAATTTTGTGCTGCTGCACGCCCTGACAGACTGGATAATCTGCTTCAGTGATGCCGATACTTGCGAGTAGTTCTAAATATTCCGTACCGTTGCAGCCGACAACACCATTAGTTTGACCCTTCATTTCTTGCCACGGACGGGGAAAATCGCGGGGGAATTCATTCATCATCACGCCACCATTTTCACCATCGGCAATTTGGGTGACTAGACAAGGAATCGATTTCCCTGCTAGTTGCTGTTTGCCGCGACTTTTTGCTTCATAATAAGGCTGCATTTGAGCGACTAATTTGGTATCCGAACCTTGGGTTTTAATTAAGGCGGTAATGCTAATTGTTTCGCCTTGAGAATTGCGAGCGACTAAGCGATTGGGTAAGTATTTATTATCTTGAGATAGACTCGCACCATCGAGCTGTTCGACAGAATGTTCCTGCACCATTAACCAACGATAACCGCATTCTTTGAGAGCTTTGATATAGGCATACAGGACATCGGGATGATTGGGGAGGTGCATCTCTGGGGGCGAGAAACCTTTGACGCGCTGGAGTGCCTCGATCCCGAAGATGGACGCGAAATGATGTTGCCATGCTTGGATCTGGAGTTTGATATCGGGAGTGGGGGTCGAAGGTACCACTGCATGGCTCCACATCGTCCCCAGCCACTCGACATGCGGCTGATACAGTCCGTCGCAGGTAATCTTTTTCAGGTGGTCTAGCACGTCATTTCGCCCCATCTGCTGCAATCCCCACAGCAAGTTTCCCGAATAGTCCAACATGATGCGGGGGTTGCAACCTTGTGCGACGAGATCGGGGATAAATTCACCCATCCGCGCATAGCACCAGGCAAACACACCCGCATTGTGATTGTCACCTTCACCTTGATGCTCGAACATATATTGCAGATGTCCGATAAGTTCACCCTGGGAGCCAGCCGGAATCGTGGGTTGGTGCATATGTAGCGCGCACGCAAATCCCGCAGTCATCTCGGCTAAATGTAGATTGCTAGTCGGGAGAAAGACTAATTCGGTATGGTTGACAGCAGCATTTATCTCCGCTTCTCGTCCGCAGATACTTGGAATTTCGGAGCCGATTTGGGCTAACTCAAACGTAGTGGCTGAAGTAGAAATCATGACTAGCTCCTAAATCTAACGATTTTCTACAATACCAAACTACATCAGTCCTTATCGTGGCGATCGGCTGAAACTTAACTCTTAGTAGTCACTGCACGTTAAGATCGGCGACGATCGTTTACACCTGTGTTGTCGGTGCGCTACGCTACGCGGTATCGCTACCGCTCTTGGAAGCGAGATGACCGATTTAATCTCCTGCATGTGACTACTTATCTTTTCCCCAACTCGACACAATATCAATTAGTTACGGGTAATACACTCGATCTGACGACCCTGCTGAAATTTCTCCAGATTACCTACCAAGAACTTTATCCCCAACAGCAAGATTATCAGCATCTCCAATCTACAGTCGATCGCTACTTGAGCGCCCAGACTCCATTATGGTTTGTCACGACAACCGATCGAGAGCGCAACTCGAAGATCGCCTGTCTGTGGGTAGGTATCGCCGTCGATCAAGTGACTGGAATTCGCCATCCAAATATTTTTTTAGTGTACGTCGAGCCGCTGTATCGTCGGCAAGGAATCGGTCGCGCATTGCTAGAACATTTAGAAACCTGGACTAAAGCGCAAGGTTATACTCAAATTGGGTTGCAGGTATTTACGACCAATCAACCCGCGATCGATTTATATCAGCAATTGGGTTATCAGCCTCGATCGATCTCGATGATGCGAGAGCTGTGAATTAGGCTTTGAATTAGGTTTTAGGCTTTAGGCTTTAGGTTTTAGGCTCTGGTCACTATCCACCATTCACTAATTCCAAAATCTATTCGGGAATTGTTAAACTTAAAGTAGTAGTTAGTATTAATTTCACCTAGGACATAAGTACAGCGATGAAAGCAGTAGTCGTCGAAATTAGAACTCAGATCTTGATGCTCGGGACGCTCGTGGGTTTGATGTGGGGACTGGAAATACTCGATACATTCGTGTTTAGACAGGGACTCGACCTTCTGGGCATTATCCCTCGTCAGGCGATCGGATTACGAGGGATTTTGTTTTCACCTTTCCTGCATGGTAATTTCGCGCATCTGAGCGCCAATACCGTGCCATTTATCATTCTCGGTTGGCTGATTATGTCGCAAAGTATCGCTAACTTTGTCAGCGTGTCAGTCATTTGTATGGTTTTGGGTGGTGTGGGTACTTGGTTATTTGGCGCTAGTAACAGCGTCCATATCGGTGCTAGTGGGGTAATTTTTGGCTACTTAGGATATCTACTCGCTCGCTACTATTTCGATCGCAGCGTTAGTTCGGGCATTATTGCTC
>NZ_JANLWO010000766.1:0-3570 GCF_031364565.1 Chamaesiphon sp. OTE_20_metabat_361 | reverse complement strand
GAATACGCAGATGAAGCTATCTAAAGGCACGTTCGGGTTATCGCCGCGCGAGAAGGTTTTTGGTAAATATATGCCTGGAGATGCCTTCCTAGTCTCCCTAGCAGCAGATCGGGGCAATCGGGCGATCGCGGTGGTATTATCGGGCGGTGATGGTGATGGTACCGCAGGTTTGACGGCAATTAAGGTCGCAGGTGGTGTGACATTCGCTCAGTGTGAGGACTCCGCCAGATTCGATAGTATGCCGACTTCGGCAATTGCCACTGGCAATGTGGATTTTGTGTTGCCGCCGGAGCGAATTGCCGCAGAATTGGTCGATATCGCTCGCAATCCGCTCTCCACCGATCTGCGCCCGCCGATTGCCGCCAACGATCGTGAAGTACTCGCATCGCAAACTGCTTTGACGACGATTTTTACCATGCTCAGAGCGAGTACGGGTGTCGATTTCAGTTATTATAAACCCAAGACGCTCGATCGACGGATTCAGCGGCGGATGTTGCTGCGGAAGATCGAACGGCTGGAGGATTATGTGGCGTATCTAGAAGCGCATCCGACTGAAGTCAAGATCCTGTATGAAGAAATCCTGATTCATGTGACTAGTTTTTTCCGCGATCCTCAAGCTTTTGAGCTGCTGACGACCACAGTTTTCCCGACGATTAGCCAAAATAAGTCAGCGGAGGTGCCGATTCGGATTTGGGTGGCGGGTTGTTCGACGGGGGAGGAAGTGTATTCGATCGCGATTTGTCTGTTAGAGTTCTTGTCAGAGCGCAATCTCCAGCCCGCAGTTCAGATTTTTGCCACCGATATTAGCGAACCCGCCATCGACACCGCTAGGATCGGAATTTATGCCGCAGATCGGCTGGTGAATGTGTCGCCAGAACGCCGCCATCGCTTTTTTTACCCGATCGAGGGGGGATATCATATTAGTAAGGCGGTGCGGGAACTGTGCGTGTTTGCCCGTCAAGATCTCAGCAGCGATCCGCCGTTTTCCAATCTCGATCTGATTAGTTGTCGCAATGTGATGATTTATCTCGGCGATGCGTTGCAACAGCGGATTATCCCGATCTTTCATTACAGTCTGAACGCTACTGGCTTTCTGTTGCTGGGCACATCCGAAAGTATGGGGAAATATGCAGATCTGTTTAATGTTGTTGACAAAAAGCACCGCATTTACGCCAAAAATCCAACGACAACTCGGCACCCCTTATTATTTACGCCTAATTATCCGATCGCGAGAATGAGCCGCCAAAATAGCGGCTATGGAAATCGAAATCTCGGCAATCGCCAGCCGCTCCTGGCAACACCAAGCTTCGATTTTGAGGGGAAAATCGATCGCTTGATCGTCGATCGGTACACGCCAATCGGGGTAGTAATCGATGATAAAATGCAGGTATTGCAATTGCGGGGTGAGGTAGATCGCTATCTCAAACTCACGTCGGGAGTTGCCAATCTCGATTTATTTAACCTCGTGCGATCGGGTTTTGCGCTCGAACTGCGAACGGCGATCGCTCAAGCGCAACAACAGAATTTACCCGTTAGTAGAATCGGACTGCGGATCGCAGACAGCGACAGGTCGATTAGCTTCAATCTTCAGGTGATTCCCTTTAAGCTGCCACAAGTCGAAGCCAGCCACTATTTAGTATTATTTGAAGATGACCCGACCGTCAGTGAGGTTGCAGAGTCGAGCCTGCCCCAAGGCGATGTCGAGCGCGATAATATCCGCCTCAGACAAGAACTCACCACCGCTCTAGACGAACACCGCGCGACTCAAGAATATCTCCGGGCGGTGGTGCAAGAGCAGGAATTTAGCAATCAAGATCTCAAAGTTGCTAATGAAGAAATCCTCTCTAGCAATGAAGAACTCCAAAGTACGAATGAAGAACTCGAAACCGCCAAAGAAGAAATTCAAGCAACTAATGAAGAACTCCATACCACCAACGATGAACTCCGCAATCGCAATACCGAATTAGATCTAGTCAATAACGATTTAACTAACTTGCTTTCAAATATTAACATCCCCATTTTGATGTTAACTAACGACCTGCAAATTCGCCGCTTTACACCGACAGCGCAACGGTTATTTAATTTTATCTCGACCGATACCGGACGACCGTTGAGCGATATTACCACCAATCTCAATCTGCCCGATTTAGAGCCGCTAATTTTGGAGGTAATCGAAACTCTCAGCGGCAAAGAAATCGAAGTCCAGACCCTCGCCGGAACTTGGTACACCCTCCGCATCCGCCCCTACCGCACCGTCGAAAATCGGATCGATGGCGTCGTCATCGTTTTGCTCGATATTGATGCCCTCAAGCGCAGTGCTGCCACCATCGTCGCCGCCCGCAACTATGCCGAAGCGATCGTCGAAACCGTCCAGGTACCCCTGCTGACGATCGAATCAGACTTGCGGGTAAATACCGCCAATCGAGCGTTCTGCGACACATTTGGAGTATCCGCACTCGAAACCGCCAACTCAACAATTTCCGAGCTGGGGAATGGACAGTGGGATATTCCCGGCTTGCGATCGATTCTAGAGGAGATGTTTACCACCGATCTGAGCCTCCACAACTTCGAGGTCACGCATGTATTCGAGCGGATCGGTCAGAAAACGATGTTGCTCAATGCGGTGAAGATCATTACGGCTGAGGATACCAACCGGATTTTACTCTCGATCGAAGATATTACCGAGCGCCAGCAGTATGAAGCCGAACGAGCGCACCTGCTCGCACAAGAGCAACTCGCCCGCCAGTCCGCCGAGACTGCCAACTGGGCAAAAGATGATTTTCTCGCCAATCTCTCCCACGAACTGCGAAACCCACTCACCGCCATCATCGGCTGGGCACAAATCATCCGCGCCCACCAGCTAGAGCAGAGCAAGATCGATCGCGGTCTGGAGGTCATCTACCGCAGTGCCTTGGCACAATCGCAACTAGTCAATGACATGCTCGATCTCTCCCGGATTATTAGCGGTAAATTGCAGCTTGCCCCGCAGCAGCTCGATGTCGGAGCGGTCGTGAATACGGCCATTGAGTGCGTCCAGCTTGCTGCTGATGCCAAATCGATCCAAGTTAGCACAGTCCTGACCCCGACGACGATTGTGGGTGATGTAGACAGGTTGGGACAAGTATTTTGGAATCTGCTCACCAATGCGATTAAATTTACACCTACTGGCGGACGAGTCGAGATTACCGAGATCGTTTCCCCTACCGAGCTGCAAATTCACATCAGCGATACCGGACAAGGCATCGAGCCAGAGCTATTACCCCACATCTTTGACAAGTTTCGCCAAGGTGATTCGAGCAGCAGTAAGCAGACCCAGGGCTTGGGCTTGGGTTTGGCGATCGTCCGGCATATCATCGAACTTCATGGTGGTACCGTACGGGCACAGAGCGCCGGACTAGGACAGGGAGCCACGATTATCATCCAACTGCCGCTAGATCCAGCCGCGATCGACGATCTGCCGACGCTCGCGCCAGAACGCCAATTACCACCGCAGCAGGAGACACCCGATCTCACTGGCTTACGGATGCTGGTAGTAGATGATGAGACGGATCTGCTCGACTTGATCCGCTA
>NZ_JANLWO010000763.1:0-6598 GCF_031364565.1 Chamaesiphon sp. OTE_20_metabat_361 | reverse complement strand
ACTCACCGAATATCATAGTCTCGCTGTTGCCAGTCAGCGGGTGGAGCATGGGGTAATTTGTTTGCTCTCTGCCCTCCAGTTTCATGGGATTGGAACTCAAGCACCCTTTGAAGTCTGGGTGGCGATCGACGTTCATGCCCGCCGTCCTAATTCGGATGTACTATTACTGCGTCCGGTCTATATGTCGGGATTAGCTCTGAGTGCGGGGATTGAAACTCACGCGATCGAGGGAACTCCAGTGCAGATATTCAATCCAGCCAAAACGATCGTCGATTGTTTTAAGTATCGCCACAAGATCGGTCTAGATGTTGCCCTTGAAGCTCTGCGGGAAAGTTGGGAGTCTCGCCGCTGCTCGATGGATGAATTGTGGTCGTATGCCAAGATTTGTCGGATGAGTAAAGTGATGCGTCCGTACCTGGAGTATTTATCATGAATCAACCGCGAAATTTGGCTGCTTCAATCCGCCAGCGATTATTAAATCTTGCCCAAGCTCAGAAAGAAGACTTCAATCTGGTTCTAACCCGCTATGGAATCGAACGTTTATTGTACCGATTACACTGCTCTGCGGTGGGAGAGCGATTTATCCTCAAAGGGGCGATGTTATTTATCCTCTGGAGCGACACTCCCCACCGGACGACTAAAGATGTAGATTTATTATGTCGAGGAGACAACTCAATCGCGGAAATAGAAGCCGTGTTTCGATCGGTTTGTCAGGCGGATGTCGTTCCAGATGGCTTGGAATTCGACATATCGACGGTAAAAGGTGAAGTAATCAAAGCAGATCGGGAGTATCCAGGCGTGAGGATTCGGCTCACCGCATTCATCGCAGGTACCCCGACGCGGATTAATTTACAGATCGATGTGGGGTTTGGCGATATCGTTACTCCCGCAGCGCAACTGATGAGATTGCCCGCGATGCTCTCGGATCTACCCACACCTCAACTGTATGCTTACAACCGCGAGACTGTTATCGCTGAAAAGTTTGAGGCGATGGTGCTGCTGGGAATCGGAAATACGCGGATGAAGGATTTGTACGATCTGTGGTATTTGTCCCAACATTTCACTTTTGAGGGGAATCTGCTCGGTCGAGCCATTGCTGCCACATTCGAGCGTCGCCGTACTCCCATCCCCACGGATACCCCGTTAGCCTTGACGAGTGAGTTTGCTGATGATGAAACCAAACAGCGGCAGTGGGTAGCTTTCGTGCGAAAGGGGAAACTGACAGGTGAGGGCTTGGTTTTGAGCCAGATCGGATTGATTCTTCATGATTTTTTGATGCCGCCGACAATTGCGCTCGGTGAGGGAGTTGAGTTCAATCGTGTGTGGTCGTCAGATCTGGGTTGGCATTCTCAATGAAGTGGCAAATTGTTTAGATCGGTTGTCAACGAACTGGAGTGGTGTCAAGCTCATATTCCCTAGTTGTCAACGTCTCGACATCCCCTCCATGAGTAGGAACTTTTACACTTCCACCATGAGTAGGAACCTTGACACCTTCTTGCTCATCTAGATCGTCTCTTTCGTTTACACGATCTAGCAACGGCTCAACCTCTACCTGTAAAACGTTCAGATCGCTAACTCCATGTTGTTTTTGTGCCTTCAAGATTGCCTGTCGCCGATCTAAATTCGAGAGTAATTCGCGGGGATTGCGATTACTCATCGATTCCATCGCCATCGATCGTAGATTATCTGGTGAATCGGTAAAAATTTTCAGTTCGCTCTTAGCTCGACTGGCTGCGACATAAAAACTTTCTGAGTTCTGCACCCCATCAGCCGCGACAAGCACCAGATCGCTAGTTTTCCCCTGACTGCTATATATCGTCGTAGCAATTGCCAGATCGAAGTGATGTGCTTGGCGCAGATCGATCGCTTCTATTCGACCGTCACGGTATTTAATGTTTGCCACACGATCGATCGTAGACTCGATCTCAAATTCCTGTCCATTGCGTCGCTGCAACTGTGCATCGTTTTTGCTCCAGCGCAGCCGATCCCCCACTGCTACACCGATCGATTCCTCCCGATAGTGGGCTTTGTTGAAATTTAAGTCTGTAACTAGTCGTTCGCCATCTGGCGATCTCAAGACAATGTTATTGGCTTCTTTATCGGTGACTATATAACTTTGCCCTCTTACCAGTTGGTTGTAGTTCCGAATCGGCACGACAATATCGCCAACATTGTAATTATGAGCGTAGCTGTTTTCGACTTTGGTAAATTTATAATCTACTAATTGTCGAGCTGGCAGGTCTGAGCCGATTGTCCCGATCGATCGCAATCCTTCACGGATCGCCGCTGTAATCTCCCGTCGCTTATTGTTAGTTCCCGATACGATTAATGTTTTGGCTCTCTGTGCTGGACTAAGAGCTAGATACTCAGTTGCAATTTTGCCAACGATCTCATCTTTAGCAACTGTGACGATACTATTATTTTGCTCTAACAGTGCAAAACCGCGATCGATCTCGCCATCGGCAAGAGCATCTACCGCAGCTTGGAGATTTGGGTCTTTTTGGCGTAGCGATACCGTGAGTCGGGCGGTTGCCATTCCCGCTGCTTGTAACGATTTAAAAGGATTCCCTGCCGCCACTGACGATAGCTGTCGGGTATCCCCAACGAGTAACACTCGCGCATTCTCTTTTTTGGCTCTAGATAACAGTGCCAGGGCATCATCGGCACTTAACAAACCCGCCTCATCCACAATCCACAATTCATCTTTACTCAGTGGCTCCTCACGACTACAGAGTTTTCTTGCTACTGTCTGGGCCTCGATCCCTAATTCATCACTTAACACTTTGGCAGCTTCGGCACTGGGGGCGAATCCTTTCACTTCGACCCCGTGCAGGTCGGCGATCTGTTTTAGTTCGGCAAGGGCAGATGTTTTTCCCGCACCAGCGACTCCCTGCCATGCAATTACTCGATCTGCGGTCATGGCAGCCAGTCCGATCGCTTGTCGCTGTCCTGCGTTGAGTGTGGTATTTTGCAGATAGTCAGCTACCAGTCTAGGGCTAGCAATCGGTGTTACATCATCTTTGGTGCCTCGCATCAGCGAGATCGTCCGATCCTCACGCACGAGTGCGTTGTAAGTGGTGTAGTTGCCATCGAGTTTAATTAAATCCGAGCGAGCGTCGCACAGAGATTTAATGTCAGTAATATCGATCGGTAATCGTTGGGCGATGACGAATTTCTCGATATCTTCAACTCTAAAGTCAACACTCCGCTCGGAACAGTGAACGATCGCATCTTCGATATAACGATCTTTAGTGGCTGCGGTAGTAGATTGCTTGACATTTGGCAATCCCGATCGCACGATCTCGATGCCTAAATCCGCCCCTTCCTGCTGCCATCGAGCTTTTAGCTCCGATTGGGGAATACGCTCTTTATGCTTGCGGGTATGCTGCCAACTTTCTTCACGAGTCAGCCAAGTACTATTACCTGGGCACTCAGAGAGGATCTGCATCCGGCGTTTGCTAAAATCCTCTAGATGCTCTCGATCGTACCCAGCAATCTCAAACTGTCCGTGGGGGCGATATTCAATTCCATAGCCCAGTTTTTCGACTTCGGCGGCAAGATACGTCTGATAGATCGTCCCCAAGTGTTTCTTATTCCCAAAGATGAGGTCGTTGTCGTTGGCATACCATTTTTCGCTCTCTGCTTGGGTTAGGTTCATCACCAAGGCGTGAGTATGCAGGTGGGGGTCGAGTTCGCGGCTCTCGATATGGTCGAACTGGGCGACAACTAGGTTGCTAGTTTTAATTTCTACTACATTTTTGTTATTTGTAATGCGAGTCTGAGCGTAACGTGCTTCGATTAATGCCAGAGTCTTCTCGACGGCGACGCGATGGGCGACTTCCAATCGAGTATCCCCGCCGACTAAGGCACTCAAGCTGACAGATTTAGGAGCTGAAAATGTAAAATCCGTACCCGCACGACGTTTTTCGGGGTCGCCTTTAGTACCCAAATATTTAGTCCCATCTGGCGATTTACCATAGCAGATGTTCTCAAAAGCTTCGCGATCGATTTCACCTTCTAAGCCAAGCGCAGATGCACCTTTGCCGAACCACCGAGTTTGCCCTAGATCGTAGTAGTCAGTGAAATACTGCACCCCTGTACTAGCTTTACAATTTTTTGCTGTTAGCATCCGTCTCTCTGTAACATTATCAAATTTATTTTTACTACGCTTAACTTTATCTTGAAGTTATTTTTAGTGTTAATTTCCCTCACACCTTTTATTATCGCCCAACTTACAGTTATTATAGTAAATGCGTACTGTGCGTAAAATTAAATCGAGATTACGTTGAAACTAGCCCCATTCAATGACCCATTCAGTGACCCCTATGAAATTTAGTATTTTAGGCTTGAGATAATACAACAGACCCATTGCATACCCATTAAATACCCATTAAATACCCACTGAATACCCATAAAAAAAGTAGTAAATTCAAGCTAACAAAATGCCAGATTGGAAATGGAGAGTTAACGAGGGCAAAGAATTAGAGAAGATTCTCTTTGAATATTTAAAAAGCTGTAGGCAAATGAAAGCAGACATAATGCAAGCTGTCGAGGCTTTTTATTTGCCCTATGCACTCAAGTACACAGGTGCTTCACCGCTAGAAATTCGGAAAGCTTACCAAAAATCGATCGACACCTTACAATCGAGAGTAAAAATTATGGCACTGGACGCGGGGATGTCCATAGAAGCGAGCGAAAATATCCGATCGGAGGTAAGTTTCGAGCGCATAAGTCCTGCTTCAGAAGATCGGCATCAGCTCAAAAAAGATGCAGTTGACGAAGTTGACAAAGCTGATGATGACTTGCCGATTAACCCGCTCAGGAAGATCGCTAAATTAGAGAAGTGAGGAGGATTAATTTCGTGGAATATCTGTACGCAGTCATAGATTACGGAAGTAGCGCGTTGAAAGTGATTTACAGTAAAGAACTCACCGACGCTCCTCAATACTTCATGATGCAGCCAGAGATCATCGAGGTTTCAATCGATGATGTGCAGGAGTATCGTAAAAACTTCAATTTAGATCCGGCTCGATATGCCTTTATTGGGACTAACGATCGTTACTATGCCACTGGGGAATTAGCCCAAGAGGTATTTCGCTCCACTTTGAACCTTACCGAACCAAAATCCAACAATGCGATCGGGCGTACTTTAGCGGCGATTACTGTAGCAGCTCAACTAGCTCAGATCGATGTCGGTAAAAAATTTAGACTGTTCCTTTCCTGTTTGCTTCCCGCTGGCGAGCTGGTAGATCGAGACATTCTCGAAGCAAATCTCAGGGAGGCGTTTAAAAACTTTGACACACCAATGGGCAGGTTGCAAATTAACCTCAAGTACTTTAATTGCCATCCTGAAGGTGGTGGATTGGCACTTTTTTATGAAGAGCATTGCGATTTAGCCGATCGTCAGTTAGGAGTAATTATGATGGGGCATCGGAATTCGAGCTGCTTTGTCGTACAAAATAGTGTTTATCGAAGGTTGCGTTCCACCGATCTTGGCTTCGCAACAATTGTCAACGATATTCAGCTCGCCACATCTGCATACAAAGACAAAACGATAACCGCAGCAGTGGCGACTTACCTCAGTCAGGAAGATGATAAAACCCCGCTGATAAAAATGTTACTGCGAAATAATCCAACCGCACGGGAACAGGAGCTAGACAAACTTCTCAAGGCGATCGATCTAGCCACCAGAAAATTTTGGAATTCATTCGTTCAGTGGTTGGCAATTCAGCTTCCACTCGATGAGATCGTTTTTGGTGGTGGGGTTGCCGAATTATTTAAACTAGAAATGCTCGACTATCTATCTGGTAAGCTACCCAATTTACCGGATAAAAATTGTCCGGCAATCTATTTACACGGTGGATTAGAGTATTCAGACAATACGCTTATTCCGACAGAACTACAAGCTAGATTCGCGGATGTGCAGTGCTTATGGGAAAAAGACATTATGCCAATCGCTAAGTCTTACTGGCTAAATGTATCAGAAAAAAATAAGTGAGTAACCAATTGGTTACTCACTCGTCCGACTACAAACCTTGCTCCTCAAGCCAGTTCATAGCTTCTTTACGAGCCAATTCCCACGCTTGCTGCCATTCTATACCCTTAAAATGCTACAGAATAAATTCGTCACAATTAAGCAGCTCACACAGTTTATCAATTTCTTCAGATGACAATTGAGAATAATCTTCAAAGTAGTCAGAAAACGCAGAATCGATTAGCTCAGATGGAGTAGATTGAAACAGGCGTAAAGCGGCTAAAACTGTCGCGATCGTTCGGTCGTTATTCAATGTCGGTCGCAATGAATATCCGTCAGCACTGGGCTTAACCTGATGCGTGACATAGCCAACATAAATATCTTCAACGTAATCTGCCCAAGAACTATCTTCTGGATCTTGACAATATGTGAGATCGGAATTTGCCTGAGCGATTGCTTCGGCTTGGGTAGAAAAGAAGCTCTGTTAGAGTCGAGGAGGGCTATTAAACCCTGCCCCTCTCTGTTCGATCTGTACGTGCGATTTTCACCGCATACAGCTCTCGATATTCTTAGCTTGCGCTTTGCTTATGCTAGGTTCAGATTTGCATGGTTCGTGTATTGCTA
>NZ_JANLWO010000714.1:0-2278 GCF_031364565.1 Chamaesiphon sp. OTE_20_metabat_361 | reverse complement strand
ATTTGGATAGCGTTACTATTAATATGCCTAAATTCAGGTCATAAATCTCATGTCTTCCACTACAGACGATCTTACCACCCTAGAACTGGCTCAAGCCCTCGCCGAACGGTTGCGAATTGCGGAGACAGATTGGCACAGACTCAAATCAAATCGTCCCGCACGGGCGAAGGAACAGGCAGCAGCGGGGTTAGTATTTTTGCTCAAAGATAATCCCGAGGATGCTTTAGCGCGGTTTTCACAGGCAGTAGGGTGGCTGGATAAGTCGATTTCGGCTCCGCCTTGTCCCTCTCATGGCGATCGAGGTAAGTAGTCTCGCGAATGTCTCGCTCGGCTGAATGCAGTCGCTCTCGGCTGCGTCTAGACGCCGGGAATACCTGGTACAATAACAGCAGTAGTGGACAATTATCGACGAAATAATTCCACTAAACGCGTAGCGCAATTCGTCTACTTTGCTTGCGAAGATAGGAGCTTTTGTGACTGGGCGATCTTAGAAGTTAGGGGCGATCGAGTATTGAGGATGTGAGGAAGGCAATGCCGAATACTACAGTGCGATCGATCGGGATGGTAGTGGCAGATCTGGAGCGATCGATCGATTTCTATACTACCGTCCTCGGATTTACCAAAATTACCGATCGACAAGTAATCGGTCGCGAAAGTGCCGATGTCTCCCCCTGGCAACCAGAGGACTTGCCAGCAGAGATCGAGATCCAACTGCGAGTAGTCGAGTTGCAACTGGGTAGGGAGACGATCGAATTGACGGAATTTCTCAGCGCTAAAGGCAGAACGATTCCGGTAGATACGCGCAGTAACGATCGCTGGTTTCAGCATCTGGCGATCGTCGTCAGCGATATGCACCGCGCCTACCAGCATCTGCGCCAACATTCCATCGTCCAAGTCTCTCCCCACCCTCAAACTTTACCTGCTGCAAATCCTGTAGCTGGCGGCATTCAAGCGTTTTATTTTCGAGATCCCGATGGGCACAATCTCAAATTAATTCACTTTCCCGCCACTAAAGGCGATCCAAAATGGCAGGAAGCTGGCGACGCGCTATTTTTGGGAATCGACCATACAGCGATCGTCGTGAGCGATACGGCGGCGAGTCTGGCTCTTTACCGCGATCTGTTGGGGCTGCAATTGCAGCAAGAGAGCGAAAACTTTGGGGTCGAGCAAGAGCAGCTTGGCGGCATCGCCAATGTTAAATTCCGCATCAGCAGCCTCTCAGCGGCAGAGGGGATCGGGATCGAGCTAGTGGAATACTTATCGCCGACTACCGGACGCCCCATTCCTGCCGATACCCAATTCAACGACCTCTGGTGCTGGCAAACCGCGATCGTCGTCGATGATGCGATGGACACTATTGAGCGACTCAAAACCGCTCGATGCTCCATTGTGTCCGCAGAGGTATCACTCAGTACCGAATCAGACTTAGAATTCGATCGCCAGTTCCTCATTAAAGACCCAGATGGGCATCTGATTCGACTAGCCGATTGGGCATAAAAAGCAACTGTAAACTACTACTAAAATAGCGTGAAAACCGCTCCGAGTATTCATTACAGGCTAAGTCTACTAACTTTATAATGAGAGTATAGAGATAGCAAAGGATGACCCCTTAAGTGAAGATTCAACCCTCTGTACTAGTTCACCTCGGATTTGGTAAATATGTTCGATCGGACAATGTTGTCGCCCTGATACCCCTAGAGCAGGAACGCGGCCCCGGACGCCGGACGATCGTCTATTTGCAAGGTCAAGAGGAGCCGATTGTAGTGTCTCGATCGGAAGATACGATCGTCCGGGACTTGGTACAAGAGCCACATGAAGTAACCCAATCCCGTCAGCAACAAGAGATTTTGCGGGACTTATTGCAAAACCTCGATGGTGTCAACGCCACCGTCCGCAGGATCAGTCGCGATGAAGGCGGTCTCGATCTCGATCGACTCGAAGATCGGATTGCCAAGGTTCTCGAAAATTAGGTTCATTTAGTTTACTGACAGCGAAGGAGGGTGCCCCTCCTTCGCTGTTTTGCTAATGTTCTATGGTAATATCAGCAGCAATTTTCGCCTAGATAACGATCGGAAGTTGTGGTGCCAAGCGGAGCGGTAAGCGATATATACTGGTGAGCTTCGTTTTTCCTAGTGGGGGCAGAACCCGGATCTGGGGGTTGTCTTGACGCGCTATACCTGGAGGGAACCTCCAGAGCGCGCGTCGCTCCGACCCCCAGCCCCCCCGTTGAAAGCGGCTCGCGCTCCTCGGGTTCCCCGAGGGTTTAGCGAGACAAGAC
>NZ_JANLWO010000709.1:0-1850 GCF_031364565.1 Chamaesiphon sp. OTE_20_metabat_361 | reverse complement strand
CATCAAATTTATCGCTTGACAGCAATCGATCGTCTAAGTCATGCTAACAATGTAACTAGTGTAAGTTCCGCTCCATGCCAATAGCCAACGAGACAGACGGACATCAAGACTTTTTTGACTCGATCGATCGTGACGATAAGTTTGCAAATAAAGACTTGGCAAAACTAGAAGCGTGTGAAGATGCCATTGACACAGCACAACTGAAACAAGCAATGGCTGAGAATACGGGATTTGTCACTGCGGTAGAGTTATTGGCAATGCGATCGATTCTTCCAGGAGAGGCGATCGCCAACGATGACTGAACTATTATTTATCTTAGTTTTTATTACTTTCGTTCCTTTTTTGGTGGCGCAGGTCATGCCGAACAGAAAGTTTTTATTGGCTTACTTTATAGCCGTTAGTGCGACAATCATATCAATTTTACGTGAAATAGTTCAATCTATGGCTCGAACTGTTGCGGAGGGAAAAGACTTACCAGGACACGGAATTGGCGAGGGTTTAGTACTAATCCTAATTTGTGTATTTGCGGTTAGTGGCATCAGTGGCATGATTAGCAAAGCTATATTCCTTCATTTCAAGACGCGATCTATTGTCGTGTCAAAAGAGTTTAAGTTTACAGTCGGTATTATTGTAACGATGGTTTTGACTTTTATCATACCTAGCTCTATTCTGTACGGGCTGACGTATATCGAGCAACAGCAGAAACTAGAAAAAATACATTAGATTGTAGGTTGGGTAGAGTGAGGCGAAACCCAACCTACAATCTAAATACCGATGCTCTTAAAATTATTCACTTACTTGTGATAACTGCTGCATGAACTTATCATGCTCCGCTGCTGCCAAACCTGCTTGTAATACTGCCAAAACCTGCACCATATTTCCGGCAAGTAAATCCTCTACCGCCAGCCACAATCCTGGAAATACGCGACTGCGAATCGTCCCATCTGCATCTACAGGTAAAGAGATATATTCCCCTTCTTGCCAGCAAAACCAATTAACTTTGCGATCGAATACTTGCCAGACAATATATTCGGGGATACCATTGCGACGGTAAGCGCGTTTCTTGTCACCCAGATCGATCGCAGCACTACTAGCGGCGATCTCTACTACCAATTCTGGTACCCCTTCGATATAGTCATCCTCACTCACGCGCGATCGACCGCCGCATTGTTCTTCAATTAACAATACTGCATCGGGTTGAGGCTCGTTATCTGCGTCTAAACGTACCGTTGGCGCATCCCCCAGTGCTACCCCAGGAGTTGCAACGGTATAATTTCCCAGCCATGTTAGCAGACTGGCATGGGGTTGTCCGTGACTTCTAAAGCGCAGTGCGGCGGCAGCCATATAGACAACTCCTTCGATTAATTCAGCTTTCTTATTCTGGGGCATCGGATCGTAGCGACGCTCGAATTCGTAGCGAGTGAGTCTGTCGCCATTTTCTAGTGGTGGGATAAGCCGAAGCTGAAAAGGTATTTTAACCATTAGACTTCCTGCAAAAGTAAAAATACAATCTTTTTCAATACTGCTTTCATCTATATTTCTTTCTATCCCCTATTCCCTATTCCCTAACTCTGTTTCGATTGCTGGGTTAAGAGTGTAGGAGATGTATCTCAATTATAGGAGCGATTACTGGCTAATTTGCAACTGG
Organism: Chamaesiphon sp. OTE_20_metabat_361; assembly: GCF_031364565.1. Classification (NCBI taxonomy): domain Bacteria; kingdom Bacillati; phylum Cyanobacteriota; class Cyanophyceae; order Gomontiellales; family Chamaesiphonaceae; genus Chamaesiphon; species Chamaesiphon sp. OTE_20_metabat_361. The sequence goes on along the minus strand of NZ_JANLWO010000709.1, from coordinate 202 downwards.
GATAATTGCTCGATCGTGAGATCTGCCATCCCGATTGGCTGCATCGATCGACCCCAGGAGATGCCGATACAGCCCGCTGCACCGCCTTGAGATCCCATCATCATATCCCAGGTACTATCGCCAACCATCAGGGTTTGAGCGGGATTTACGCCCAATTCCTGACAGGCAAATTCAAACAAGCGCGGATCGGCATCTCCTGGGG
>NZ_JANLWO010000695.1:0-3047 GCF_031364565.1 Chamaesiphon sp. OTE_20_metabat_361 | reverse complement strand
TCACGCGATTATCTACAGGTAAGCGTATGCGTGTCACACCGTCGGCAACAATCCGCGCATCGCACAAAATCGGTGCCCCATCAGCTAGTGCTTTGCGCCCGACGCGTGCGGCATCGATCGAAAAATCCAGATCGTTGACGATATCAATCATCCCACACGCATGGATCAGTCGGACTGCAACTGCATCGAACTCCGCAGGTAAGGTATCGAGTTGAGCTTCCGATCGAATTGTGGCAAAAGATTGGCTATAAATTTCCGCCCCATCGCGGATGTACTGTAAGGGAGCGGGAATGGTAATTTTAGACGACATGAAGTAATTCTTGCAGTTGGGCTGATGTTTGATGGTTGATAAAGGCTGAAAATGATTCTCGGGCATCGATCCGGCGCTCGTGATAAGTGGCGATGAGGCTGCCGATCGCGATCGGGACGCGTTCGGGGGGCAATAGATCGCTGGTTTCCTGTCCACATTCGCCCATAACCCCACCGATTTCGAGCCGATAGCTGCCGCCAGTTCGATCGGCGTTCTCGGTGCCCCACAGGGTAATGTCGGCTCGCTCGTGTTGAGCGCAAGATTTATCGCAACCACTAAAATGAATATTCAGCGGTAGATTTAGGGTAAATTTAGCAGCTAAATACTCGGATAGCGCGATCGCATCGGCTTGAGTATCAGTCGCGCTAAACTGGCAACCAGTCATACCCGCACAGGCTCTTAATAAACTACTCGGATGAGTAGCTGTTTGCACCAAACCCAGATCGGTAATTAACTCCTGTACCTTCTGGAGATCGCGCTCCTTAACATCGGGGACAATGACATTTTGCCAGGGAGTCAGGCGAATATGTCCACTCCCATACCGTGCGGCGATCGCGCCCAAACCGCTGACTTGCGCTCCAGTCGCTCGTCCCAATAATAAGACGATACCCACATAATAGCGATCTGATTGACGTTGCGGATGTACGCCTAAATGAACATCCTCATTTACCTGCGTCGCATCGCGATCTGCACGGTTTTTAAAAATTAAACGGCTAGAACCCGCAATTTCTCGTCGCACCAGTTCGCCAAACTCGGTCAAACCAAAGTGCCGAATCACACTTCTGAGTCTGGGCGGACGGCGAAGCTCGCCACCAATAGTTTTGATGCCCTGGCGGTAACACTGAGAAATCGCCGCCAACATCGGCAAACATTCCTCGATCGTTAAATCGACCCCGACAGGTTGTGGTCGGTGTCCGCGATCGCCCATACTCAGATAGAGACTAAATTTATCCTCACCAACGGCTAACAGCGATATATCATTGGGTCGATCGAGAATACTCACACTCCCACCACCATCAAAACCGACGCTAAATTTATTCGACAATTCACCCAGCTCGGAGTGATTATCTAAATATTCCAGCCAAGCAGCCGCCAACGGACGGACATCGATGAGTTCCCGCGCATCGATTCCCGCTGTCGGACTCAGCATCACATTCCGGATGCCATCAATGGCAGTCTGACTCGCAGCCAATCCACATTCAGTTAATTTCGTTAATAAACCGCTATCTAAATCTCGATCGATCGATCGTAGTTGTAAGTTCGCCCGATTGGTAACTTGGACGTATGCTAACCCGATCGTGTCTAGTAGCTGGGCGATCGTCGCACACTGCAATTCATTCAAAACACCACCTGGAATCCGCAACCGCGTCAATAATCCATCACGCGCGATCGCAGGATGATAAATATCTGGACAGATCGACCTTTCAACAGACACTGAATCTAACTCCTTCCCTATGCGACGCAAGGAAATAGTGAATGTAAGTACCCCATCGGTACGCTCAGAGCACGGTATTCTGACTCGAAGCATTCGCGCTCCATCACAGTTGCGGCACAGTCTTGGATTCTCACCAAACTTCCCCGATCCCCAGCTAGAACAATCTAACATGAGATGGCAATTGGTTGGTGGCTAGTGGCTGGTGAATGGCACGACTTTACACCGCGATTTTCGATCGCTCTACACGAGCGGAACAATCCCAAGAGCGCCCCGTCACAAACAATAAATCCACACTTGCTCGACACGATCGATCCCTGGTAGATCGATCGCCGTAGCTCGGAAATCTCCATAATTTAAAATCCTAAAATCGTGGAATCCGGGATACAATTGCCTTGAGTGTGAGTAAGTATAAATAACTATCAAAGCTATGTCGCCCAGTTCCCTAACCCCAGTTGCGCCCCGATCTACTACCCAAGAGCGTGCAGTTGGATCTGCTAATTCAGAGTACGAGCAGCAAATTGCCAAATTGACCAAAGCTCTATATCCAGCCGATAGACAAGAAAAATTCCTCGAACTGCAAGCAGAAGTTGACACCCTGTTATGCCAGTTGCAAGCATTGCAGACAGTGCGCGTGTAGATTTTGAGTCAGCACAACTTTTCGACCGTTTAAAATACCAGCCTCATCCAATCTTAAAATTACAAACAGAGCGATCGAAGATATTTCGATCGCTTTGTCTTTAGATCTAGATTCGTGATGGTGCGTTACGCCTACACCAGAGCGATAAATTAACGGTAGGGTGCGTTACTGCGCAAGCATAACGCACCAATTCTCTGGTCGATCTAAAGTAATTCGTATAGAGTACTACGCTGCCGATAATCCCGATCGAGATCGCCAATCGCCCCCTGCAACTGAGCAACCGATAAACAAGTCCCGCCTTTGGCTCCCGCCATCGTGGTAATATGCTCCTCCATCAACGTGCCGCCCAAATCGTTGCATCCCCATGTGAGCGCAGTTTTCGCGCCTTCTAGCCCCAATTTGACCCAACTGGGCTGATGATTGGGGATGTAGTTACCCAAGAAAATGCGCGCGACAGCCGTGAGTAAGAGATTGTCAGCCAGAATTGGTTGATCGCGTCCGACACGACTGCGCAGCGGTGCGGGTGCAGATTCACCGACAAAAGGAAGAATGATAAATTCCGTAATGCGTGTGGGATACTCAGACTCGATCGCGTGTTGTTGAATTTGTTTTAACTGCTCTAAATGGGCGATTTGCTGGCTGGGAGTCTCGATATGTCCGGCTAA
>NZ_JANLWO010000668.1:0-5000 GCF_031364565.1 Chamaesiphon sp. OTE_20_metabat_361 | reverse complement strand
GCCGATATTGCGTCGCTGCGAACAGAATTCCCCGGACTACTCACGATGGACGAGTGGCTGGCGGGTGCTGGCAAGCCCGCGCTGCTAGCGGCAATTCAAGCTAAAGGTGGCGAAGTTGCGCTGCGGTAAAAAACAGGTAGTCGAACACTTTTGCTGAGTTGTGAAATCGGATATGGAGAGTGATACTGGTGTCCGATCTTTATCTCCTCAAAAACAATTTTCCTTAATGTCCAAATTCAAAGCCTGTGTTCCCTGCTAGTATGGGGCTACGGGCTTTTCCAGTAAGATCGGGCGATTTTAGGAATACAGGCTTCAGAAATTAAATAGATTTTAAGATTAAGGTGTTTGCAAATAAATATCTTAGTTTCATCTACATAAAGCTCAGACTTAAATACTAGTGCAAAATCATGACTTCACAATCTTCAAAAGTCGCATTTCTGACAGGATCTACTTCAGGTATCGGTCGAGCTACGGCTCAAGAATTAGTCAAACACGTATCGATTTTGATTTTACCCGTTCGCAACCTTACTAAAGGTCAAGATCTCAAACACGAACTTCTGATAATTAACCCAAGCTGTCAAATCGATCTTCATCAGTGCGCTCTAGAATCGATCGAATCCATGAAAGCTTGTGCTAATACTATTGCTAGCAAATACGAAGCGATCGACATTCTGATTAATAATGCTGGTACTTTTGATTATCAATGTCACTTTACTAATGATGGACTTGAAAGTCATTTTGAGATCAATGTCTTATCTCAGTATATATTTAACACAATTCTCAAGCCACTTATACTGCAATCTCCACAGGGTCGGATAATTAACCTTTCAGGTCTTTCGCATAAAGCAGGTAAGTTTAATCTGGCGTATATCCAAGATCGAGATAAATCACCAAAAAGCTTGCTGAATACAATTAGTCTTTGCGCGGATAGTTGTTTGTATCGCAACTTACTTACTTTTAAACTCGCCAAAGATTTTGAGAATACAAAAGTAACCGTCAACTGTCTGCATCCAGGATCGATTAAAACCAATATCGGCAACGATAATATCAGTTTGACTGGTAAAATCATCGCGCCGATTTTTAATCTGTTTACTCAGCCAGCGATCGAAGGTGCTAAAACATCTTTACATTTAGCTTTATCAGATGAGGGTGGACAAATTACTGGCAAATACTGGTCTAATTGCAAGATTGATAAACCTTCAGAACTTTCTACCGATATAGATTTGGCCGAACAATTAGTAGCTAAGTGCCAGCAGCTTACCAAAGTTTAAAAATATTTGCCTCTCTAGGTTTCGGCGTTGCTGATGAAAACTTGTCAGAATCTGACGATTTTAGAATTAATAAACTGTTTTGGGGTCATCCCAGTCAGCCGCTTGCAGTGGTAAATCAGATGGCTCTGACTAGAAAACCCCACTTGCTCTGCAATACTCTCGATCGACAAATCTGCATTTTTTGTCAGCAGTAGTTTTGCCCGTTCTACTCGCTGTGTAATTACATATTGATGCAGTGAAATTCCTGTGGCTTGTTTGAACAAACTGGCAAAGTAAGTAGGGCTGATATTAATACTACTGGCAATTTGAGTCATTGATAAATCGCCATTGAGATTGTCATGAATATAATCGATCGCCTGCTGTAATCGAGTCTGATTTCGGCTGTGACGATCGGCGATTATAGTTCCGTTTGCGTGTCTCGTTCCAAGCATCGGCTCCACCAACATTTGCTGCGAATTGCCATAGTGTTGCAACAAATGAATAGTCAATACTTGAGTTAATGATTCAAGATATAATTCACCCATGATGCCGCCAGACTTTAGCTCTGTCAAGAGCATCATGGCGATCTGTTGCAGATATGGCTCGGATTGAGTCAGGCAGTGTACCAAATCGAGCTGATTGGGCAACGCCGGATTTAGTCCCGATCCTTCAGCAGTTGCCATGACTAATTCTGGCTGGAAATAGATACAGAGAAATGACAATGGGCGATCGTCGTCTACCCGCGACCGCCAGTAGGTTGCTTGTCCTGCTGGCACAAAAGCCAAGTCGCCCTTGGAGACAATAGATTCAGGCGGACGATTTTCGGTATCTTGGGTAACATGAATGGGTTTGCTCAAGGGAAAATACAACCAAGGAGTTGATAGCGCGGGAATTTCTTTGACAAGGGTAGAGTTTAGTGGGCATTGATGATATTTGAGGGAGAAGCCTTTACCAGTTACTTGCTGGCTCAATAACAGCAGCGATTTATTTGTAGATCCAGATTCAATATTACTATTTTTCATAAGTGGTCGTTGTCATGCTTATGCTGATATTTATGGACGTTTGGGATCTGAATAGAAGTAATAATCCGCAGTGTAGGGCACGGGAATTTCTGTATTTAGACGACCGCGATTGCAATCTTTTGGCGAGTTGCCACCAGTTGTATTCAGACGCTGCACCCATTTTATAGTCACAAAATATTGAGAGTAATTACATGAGCAGCTACATTTAGATCGGAAGCTAATAACTACTCATTTTGTTTCGCTGTCCATATATCTATTGAATTCCATCGATAACTAAGTTATTGCCTAAGAATGCCTGAATACACCTGATTTAGCTAGATTGAGTGACTGGACAACCGATCGACTAAACTGCCATGCTAAATTTAAAGTAACCAGCGCGAAAAATTTCATGTCCAGATCTCTGAAAATCCGATCGGATTGCCTTAATCAAGTCAAACTAGCACTCGGACGAAATGGCTTCTCTAGCCAACGAGCCTTGGCGGAAGATGCTGGATTTTCCCTAGCTACGGTGAGTAATTTTTTAAATGGCAAACCTGTTGACTACATCACGTTTGAAGAACTCTGTCAACGGTTGGGACTGGATTGGAAAGAGGTTTATACGCTGGATGCGGTTGCCACCGCACAGATCGTTGGCGGAGCCGTTCCAACAGATAATCGAGATGATAACTCAGCAGATGCCATTAGTTATGTCGATCTCGATCCAGATCCATTGCCGAGATACCCTAATGGTGCCGTCCCGATTGGATCGCCTTTTTATTTAGAGCGCGTGCCCTTTGAAGCTCAGATCGATCGCGAAATTCGCAAACCAGGCGCATTGGTGCGGATTAAAGCACCGAGAGAAATGGGCAAAACATCCCTGCTGTTGAGGACTCTCGCTGCTGCCAACCGCCTGGGTTATCAAACCGTCCACCTGAATATCGAGCAAACTGATGCAGCAATTTTGAGCGATTTGGAACGATTCTTGCGCTGGATCTGTGCGAATGCGGCAATTCAACTGCATTTAGAACCGAGGCTAGATGAGTATTGGGATGAAGATCTCGGCAGTAAAATTAGCTGCACTGCTTATTTCCGTAACTACCTACTGCCCGAAATTTCTACTCCCTTAATTTTTGCCCTAGATGAAGTCAATCAAATTTTCGAGCATCCTCAAGTTGCCAAGGATTTCTTACCACTGTTGCGCTCGTGGTTTGAAGAAGCCAAGATCTATCCACTCTGGCAAAAACTCCGACTAATCGTGGTGCATTCCACCGAAATCTATGTGCCCCTGCAACTCAATCAATCGCCGTTTAATGTGGGATTGCCAATTCAGCTCAATACATTCGATCGAGCGGCAGTGCAGGAATTAGCTAGGCGGTATGGACTAGACTGGGAGCATGGTGTCCAAACCGAGCAATTGATGGATCTAGTCGGCGGACATCCGATGTTGGTCAATATCGCCCTCTATCACTTGAGTCGTGGCGATCTCACCCTGACACAACTACTGGAAACTGCCCCCACGGCTACCGGAATTTATAGTTATCACTTACAGACTCATCGGGTAGTCTTGGCAGCGCATCCCGAATTAGCCGTCGCGCTCGATGCTGTGCTGAGTGCTGCCGAACCGATCGCACTCGAATCAATTTTGGCTTATAAATTAAATAGTCTCGGACTGATCGAACGATCGGGTGATACGGTTATTCCTGGTTGTCAGTTATATCAACGGGCTTTTACAGCCTAATTTGAGAGGAAATTAAATGCTCGAAAATCGCAAGTTAGGCGACAGATTTACAATATTGTTAGCGATTATTTTTGCGATCGGGACGATTTCTGGTGGCATTTTGTTGACTAATATTGCCCAGAACGAAACAACCAAAAATATCGTGATGCGGGCAGAAATGTTCATCCAATCGATGAACGCATTTCGAGACTATAACAGCCAAAGTGTCGAACCCATCCTCGAACGTCAATTATATACTTCGCCAACATTCATTCGTGAAAGTATTCCACCCTTTGCTGCCAATGCGGTGTTTGATATCTTTCGCAAACACCCTGAATATCGAGATTTTCTCTACAAAGAAGCAACTCTAAATCCAACAAATCCGCTCGACTTAGCCGACGAATTCGAGCGTCGGCTCGTGGAGCAGTTTCGCGCTCAAACTAGCCTCAAGAAGCTCTCTGGCTATCGCGAGATCGATGGCAAAAAATTGTTTTACATCGCCCGTCCCCTCGCCGTGAAAGACAAAAGTTGCTTGCTGTGTCACGGCATTGTCGCAGCCGCACCAAAGAGCTTAGTGGCTAGCTACGGCACTGCCAACGGCTATGGTTGGAAACTGAATGAAATCGTTTCAGCTCAAACAGTCTACGTCCCCGCTGGCGAATTAATGTCTCAATCGCGATCGTGGTTTGCTTTAATCATGGGAATTTTTGTGGCAATTTTTGCAGTTGCTACCTCGTCGATTAATGTCTTATTGCAACGCACCGTAATTAATCCGCTCAAACAACTGACGGAGATCGCTCAAAAGTTTTTTGGTACGGAAGCGATGACAGTGGCTCAGGCAGAAACATTTAGTACGCCATCTTTGCTCAAAGTTGCGCGGCGGATCGATGAAGCAGGACAGTTAGCCAGAGCCTTTCAACATCTGGCGCAAGAGGTAGTCGTCCGCGAGCAAAATCTCAGTGATGCCGTCGCCGAGCGCACTCAAGAACTCTCGCAAACCCTGGGAATTCTCAAAGCTACCCAAGCAGAACT
>NZ_JANLWO010000654.1:0-4955 GCF_031364565.1 Chamaesiphon sp. OTE_20_metabat_361 | reverse complement strand
ATTGAAATCGGGGCTAGTGATGCAAAGTCCGCCTACGCGGACTGGTTAATCAGTCCGCGTAGGCGGACTTTGCATCATTAGCAGAGACTTCAGTCTCTAGGCTCTTCTTATCCCCAACTCAGATCAATTACAGAATTTTTCGACACAGCGGACGAACATTTCTACGCCTGTGGCGAGTGCGGTTTCATCGAAGTCAAAGCGCGGATGGTGATGGGGGTATGCTAGAGATCGATCGGGATTGGCGGCACCGAGAAAGAAGTAACAGCCAGGTACGGCTTGCAAGAAAAAGGACATATCTTCACCGCCCATAGTTTGACACTCAGGGACTACGCCAAGCGGTGTCTCGACCAAATCTGTGGCGACAGAGCGTACCAGATCGGTAATCTTGGGGTCGTTAATTACGGGTGGGTAAAGTTTGGTGTACTCTAGCTGGTAAGTTGCACCGTAACCAGCGCAGATACCAGCGACGATCGCGTCGATCCGCCGCTCAAAAAAGTCGGCAAGATCGGGATTAAAATATCTGACTGTGCCAGTTAAACTCGCCGTATCGGCAATGACATTACGGGCGTTGCCAGCGTTGAATTGACCGACGGTGACTACCGCCGAATCGATCGGATTGACATTGCGGGCGACGATCGTCTGGAGGGCGGTGACGATCTGACTGGCGACGACGATCGCATCTACCGTCTGATGCGGCATCGCTCCATGTCCGCCCTTGCCTTGGATCTTCAGATTAAATAATTCTACGGCTGCCATTAATGCGCCGCTGCGGACGCCGATCGTCCCGAGCGGTAAGTTATTCCACAGATGTAGCCCGATGATGGCATTGACATCGGGGTTAGTGAGGACGCCCTCATCGATCATCGGTTTGGCACCACCAGGGCCTTCCTCGGCGGGCTGGAAGATAATTTTGACCATCCCTGCAAAGTCATTTTGATGCTGGGATAGATAGTAAGCGGTCATCAAGGCGATCGCCACATGTCCATCGTGTCCGCACGCGTGCATGATCCCATCGTGCTGGGACTTATAGGGCACATCGTTAGCTTCTTGAATCGGTAAAGCATCCATATCTGCCCGAATTGCGAGCGTCTTGAGCCGAAAACTCGTCTTCCGCCCTTGAATCATCGCGACGATTCCCGTTTTGGCAATGCCAGTCTGATGGGGTATTTTCCATTCCGTCAGTTTTTTGGCGATCGTCTCGGCAGTAATGCGCTCTTGGAAACCGAGTTCGGGCTGCTGGTGAAGCTGCCGTCTCAAGGCGACTAGCTGGGGCTGCAAGGCTTGAATCTCCGATCGAATTTTGTCGGGATGAATGGGTTGAGTGGGCGCGTTAGTGGCAAACATGTGGTTGAGGGGATGAGTGAGCCAAGCTGATTACACTAATTTTAACTCTGCGTTTGGCTGGTTATCCGATCGAATTAGGTCAGTACGAGTCGGAGGATCGCGATCGCTACTACTTTAATTGAGACGATCGTTATTCTTCAGATCGAACAGATTTTCGATATACTTAATGAAAGTAGCTTGCCCGTACCGCACATCGATTTTTACGCGGCGGACAATTGGCGATAACCGCCGAGTCAGCTCAACTAACCAAAACCTTAAGCTCTAATGTATTTATATAGTTGGCATCGATTTAGAATCTAGCAAGTTGTAGTGCCCGATTGAGGGCAATAGATCGGTCGATGCTTACTCACTTTTTATGCTCTAGTTACACACATTCCAATAATAGTCACCTAGACGCTCGCGATTCGGGATTGACAGTATGAGTAGTAACAAAGCGGGTAAGCTGCGACCTTCCAAGTAGCCCATTTGGCATTGCACTCAGGCAGCGAGTAGCTGCACTAGCTATGTCCCAAAACTATTTCAACATCTTTCTTTAACTCATGCAAAATCCAATTTCCGTCGGTGAAGCATCTCCCTCAGAGCATCAGGATCTCCAGAGCCTAGAACAAACCCTGGATGCAAATGTCCTGCGCGATACGAATATCAACCACTCAAGAATCTTGATTACGCCTAAAGAGCTGAAGGCACAGTTACCGCTATCACCCGAACTAGAACAACGCATCGTTAACTATCGCCGCCAGATCCAGAAAATCTTAGATTTCCAAGACAATCGCAAATTCATTGTCGTCGGCCCTTGTTCGATTCATGATGTCAAAGCCGCCGAAGAATATGCTTACAAATTAAAAGATTTAGCCGATCGAGTCCAAGATAAATTCTTGCTAATCATGCGAGTTTATTTTGAGAAACCCCGCACTACTGTTGGCTGGAAAGGGTTGATTAACGACCCAGATATGAATGAGTCTTTCGATGTCGAAAAGGGCTTATATACTGGCAGGACACTACTGATTAAACTTGCAGAAATCGGTTTACCGACAGCGACAGAAGCACTCGATCCGATCGTTCCCCAGTACTTAGATGAATTAATTGCTTGGTCGGCAATCGGCGCACGCACTACCGAATCCCAAACTCACCGCGAAATGGCCAGCGGACTATCGATGCCTGTAGGCTTCAAGAATGGCACCGATGGTAGCGTCAAAGTTGCCTTAAATGCGCTCCAATCTGCCCAACAACCACACAATTTTCTGGGGATCGACAAACACGGACGGGTCAGCGTTTTTCAAACTCGGGGTAATGCTTACGGACACATTATCCTACGCGGTGGCGAAGGTAAACCCAACTACGATCCCGTCAGCGTTCAAGCCGCCGAAACCGAACTCAAGAAAGCCAATTTAGCACCACGGATCGTGATTGATTGCAGTCACGGTAATTCTAATAAAGATTATCGGCTCCAACCGATCGTCTTTGAAAGCACGATTCAACAAATTGTCAATGGCAATACCTCAATGGTGGGGATGATGTTGGAGTCCAATCTGCATGAAGGCGGACAATCGATTCCAGCAGATCTCACTCAACTTAAATATGGCGTTTCGGTGACTGATAAGTGTATTAATTGGGTAGATACCGAACGCATTATTCTCGCAGCATACGATCGCCTTTAAGAGGGTGTTTGAAAAGTATAGATCGAATCCCCCCAGCCCCCTTAAAAAGGGGGAGCAAGAGTAGTCCGGTTCCCCCCTTTTTAAGGGGGGCTAGGGGGGATTTTCTAAAGTTTACGAGTGCTGTTTGATACTTTTCAAATGTCCTTATAAGGTCAAAAAGGAGCGGTAATCGATCGATTACCGCTCCTTTTAAGTGTGAAAAATACCCGATCGCTACCGAATTTTTCTCTACTCATTCATTGACTTGTAGGTAGCAACAGATGAGGGTGATTGTCCGGTGAGGTAGCGGAAGATCCAATATTTGAAAACGGTATCCATTAAGACCGGAACTGTCGCGATAAAAAGCGAGTTGAATTCGTTGTTTTCAGCAATACCCAGATGTCTGGCAGTGCCTTGGAGGATTATCTCCCAGCCGTGGGGAGAGTGAAAGCCGACAAAGGTGTCGGTGAGTAAGATAATAATGAAAGCTTTGGCGCTATCGCTAAGCCCAGCGATCAGATCGCCGAGGAAGGCTTTGAGAATCTGGATCTGTCTTTGGCTATTGCTAATCAACCAGATAAAGGTAACGATCGATAAAATATCCGCAAACCAGTTTTTGATGGCATCGGCACTTTTACGATAGTAGTCTACTTTGATTTTTGCGGCTTTTTCGGTGACTTTCTCTTCCATCTCTTCGGCAGTGAGTTTTGGTGTCAAACCGACCATGTGTTTGAATTTGATATTTCTTTCAAACATTTCCATTTCCTCTAAGGCTTCTCGTTCGAGGTTGACGTTGAGAAAGATATCTGCTTGGTGGTAGTTGCGGTAGGCATCGATAACTGGGCCGACAATAATGATTTTGGAGATATATTGGGCTAGCAGCGGCACTAAAATCAGCATCAAGATAAATCTCAGTGAAGTTCTTGTTTTGCCTTGATTGAAGCGGTAGTTTTCCAGGACTCGAACGTCGGCGTTGGGATCGAGATCTTGCTGGATGCGTCGAAAGGTATTAATCAGGGAAATATCGATAATGGCTTTTTTGTCATTATTGACGTTTTCACCCTCAAGATCGAGTTGCTTGGGCATACGCTTGGATGGGCGACGACCGAGGGAACTAGCGGTAATCGGATTGACGTTGACGGTTTGGGAGGGATTCTGGTTTGCTGTATCGACGATCGATAATGAGTTTGGTGGTGTAGGTGGGGCAATAAAATTGACGGCACGTTGTCCGAAGGTCGATCTTTGGAGATTGGGATCGATCTCAGTGGTATTATCGGCGTAACGAGTCAATAAATCGTCGATAAAGCTGAGTTTTTCCAGAATTCGCGCTTCATATTCGATATCTTGAGTGTAGGAATTGATATCGCTAAACCCGAGACTATCGAACTGCTGGCTCTCGGGCGGTTGGGGATAGTTATTGCCAGTGACTGTGCGGCTGGTTTGAAATTCGGCAAGGCGAATCCGGGTAATCCGCAGGTATTTATTGAGATCGTTCTGAAAATAGGTAGCAACTTGATTGTTAGTGGATATGGGGGAAACCTCAATTTTCTCACCCCCAAAATGTTCGTCTTCGATCGCTTTTATTTTCAAAGCGGCTTTGTAGGCTTCGTCCAATGCTCGATCGGCGGTACGATAAAACCACTGATTAGCTTTGCGCCAGTATTTATTAAGTCGGTTCTCCATGGGGAAGAGAGGGTAGAGGGTAGATGGTAGATGGGAGAGGGTAAGAGGTAAAGGTAATGGGTAAGAGGTAATAGCCGAGCTATGCTATTAACAAAGAGTAGGGGATGAACTACCCATTCTAAAAACCCAATTATTAATTATCAATTAATTTAATAATATTTAGGTACTAATATAAGGTGTGAGTACGATCGCTGGAGATGCGGGTGTGTCGGGTAAAGCAATTTGGATTGAGGGTGGTACGCGCAGTGGCAAAACAGATGCGATAGTTGCTCAATTTTGTCAGTGGTTGGA
>NZ_JANLWO010000644.1:0-3159 GCF_031364565.1 Chamaesiphon sp. OTE_20_metabat_361 | reverse complement strand
TAACGTCCCATTGTTATTGTGAATCTTCACTTCTCCCAATAGTTCGCTAATTGCCTTATCACCATTGAGAAACTCAGCATTGAGCAAACACAGTCGGGGATCGATCGCACTAGCATAAAATTCTTCAATGACACTTTCAGGAAGGTATTCTGACAGAATCGAGTAGTCGTACTTCATGAGATATTCTCTTTGATAATGTCAAGGTTTATACTTGTTGAATTCTCAAAGCAACATGCGAATAGTTGGCACGTATCTAATATTTATTGATTTTCCATAGTCAAATAACTATCTGGTTATCTTCTAGAGTATTGGTTTGCAGCGCAAAATTACACAAATCCGATTAGGGTTTCATAGGCTTAAAAACACTAATTTCGGATTTGTAGATACGAATCGATCGGGGTAATACGATCGCCCCATTAGTAGTTCTTAGATTTACTAATGGGGTATTGTCTTAGCCCACTGATGGCAATGTCGCTATATACTCTTCAACTAAAATTTGATGTTCTGGTCGATCGCCAGAAGTCAAGTAATCGATTAACAAGATTAGGTTCCAGAGGATCTTCCCCCTTTCTATTGGCTGAATCCAGTAGATCCCTTTAGGTAACTTGGCTCTTAACTGAGCTGATTGCCAAGCAGAGATATCGAAACGCTCCTGTCTAATTGCAGTCTCTGATAAAAATTTGAAGCATCGGAGTTTGGCTTTGGTTGATGTTTTCATAGCACTAACGATCGTGAGATAATAGTGATGTTTTGTTTTTTTAGTCTTAATCGAAAGACTTAATTTCGTCTTTCGATTAATTCTTTTCTATTGCATAACTGGTCGAACAAAGTGTTCGATTCAGTTAATTCACCGATTGGTGACAAAATCGCCACGGTTTTCTAGGTCTAGTCTTTGGACTAGATCCAATTAGCGGCAATCGTCAATATCGGTTTTGGCTGTTTTACTTGCGAGAAGGGTTAGTAACAAATAAGCTTGGCAAGGCTGATAAGTATAATATAGTACATGTCTACTATGATAGCAACAGCTATTTATTTTCTTTCCCGTTTTGGCAAAAAATCGATGCAATTGTATCGAAAAGACTTGACAATTGCAGTTACTATCGCTGCTCTAAATTGCGATCGTTTATACTCACAAATAAGACCTCTCGGTCGATCGCATGAGCATAGGTTGATAGCATCGTTCGCTTATCGTGTCCAGACTGCTCGGCAAGTGCGATTGGATTAGCACCATTAGCTAGGGCGTGGGATATCGCACTGTGACGCAATTTATAAGGCGATCGATACTCGATCTGACAACTCTTTAAAATTGTTTTCCATGCCCTTCTGTTGAAGTTATGGTCGTCGAGCGGGAGACCTTTAGGACTGGGAAACACCAAATCGTCAGGTTGAGGGTTTATCCGTTCGGATCGTGCGAGTAACATCGATCGCACTGGTGGCGATAACTGAATCGTTCTACTCTTACCCGTTTTGGTGCCCTTTGCGTTCTGATGCCCTCTAGAGACAGACTCCCCAATCCAAGCAGTGGAATAGTCAGCTCCTAATGATGACCACTTCAAGCCAGCAGCTTCACCGAAACGACAAGCAGTATTGACCAGAAAAATCACGAAATCAGTGTAATGAGCGTAGTAAGGATTGTTGGCAAATGCGGCGATAATTGCCTGAAGTTCGACAATGGTAAAGGGCTTAACCTGTTTAGATGGTTTACTGCTACCTCTTGAACGCGATTTAATCAGGCAATCATCCCAAGGGTTCGGCTCGACTACATGATATTTGTCTTTAGCCCAATCCCAGCAACCCTTGAGGTAGTACAAATAGGATTTTATCGTCCCAACAGAGGCTGACTCAGCCCATTGCGCTACAACCTTTTCAGCTACCGATTCGGTGACTTTGTTGGCTTGCTTGTCACCTAAAAATTGCTCTAGCTTCGAGGCGATCGCTTTGAGCCTCAATCCCGATCCGTGCGCGATCTCGTTGTTCTTTTTGTAGTGAATGATATACTTTCCGAACAGATCTACAGCCGATATTTCAGTGGGATTAGCTCCAAGCTTACGCGGCTTATATTTCAACAGCGTGGGGTCATAATAGCCAGCCGCGAGATCTTTCTCGATCTCTGCAATCTTCGACTTGGCTAATGCCCTACCAATGGGATTATCGGCAACTCCTAGCGACAGGCTTTGCTTCTTCCCCTTATAGTTCCATCTCAGTCTCAGGGCGTTACCCGTCTTGTCGATCCAAACTTTATTTGTCATTTTTATGGGCTTAAATGTGGGCTTGTTGAACCAACAAACCAGCCTTAACAGCCCATATTTTGTTGCACATAGACAGCAAAAAACGACTCTCAGAACTTAGTTTGTTTCCTAAAAGCCTTGCCAGCAATATGTTTCAATCAAATCGGAACGAGAGGATTTGAACCTCCGACCCCTACTACCCCAAAGTAGTGCGCTACCAAGCTGCGCTACGTCCCGATGCCGTCTATAATCATAGCTCATCTAGAATGATTAGGCAAGCTTCGGGCGATCGGTTGTTAATTACAGGCTAAACAGAAATAATTAAGGTTGGCGATCGAGTATGCTGTCAATTTTTAGCTCTAAGTGTGTAAAGTCGCCGTCTGTGCCAAAACGGATATGGGTGCCCAGAAATTTTCATCAGGACGTGCCAAGATAGAGAATAAGATCCATATGGATTCCCACTCGAAGTCCCCACGTCAGCCCATAGCTATGCACCATGACTCGCAATTATCAAGTCAAAATCTATAATTGTCAAACGGAGACTTACCATCAAGTCACGGTACCGAACGATCGATACATCCTTCAAAGTGCTGAAGATCGTGGTGTAAGATTACCATTTTCTTGTCGCAATGGTGCTTGTACTGCTTGTGCTGTGCGTGTTAAATCTGGGGATCTAGAGCAACCAGAGGCGATGGGATTGTCGCCACAGTTGCAAAGCCAGGGTTATGCCTTATTGTGTGTGAGTTATGCTTGCTCTGACTTAGAAGTCGAAACTCAAACTGAAGATGAAGTCTACGAGCTTCAGTTTGGGCAATATTTCGGCAAGGGTAAAGTCAAGCGTGGACTGCACTTGGATGAAGAGTAATGGTAGGGTAAATGATTAGATTGATGATGAGCGGCAAAGCTAGATCTAGATGGTGGCAACTAGTTG
>NZ_JANLWO010000620.1:0-2805 GCF_031364565.1 Chamaesiphon sp. OTE_20_metabat_361 | reverse complement strand
ACGAGATATTGATCTTACCGCCTGTAAACCACTTAGCAAATGGGGGCTGCCAATCTAGCACCGTTTCCCATTTTTTAAACCAATGCAATTCGCTTGTCGCCAGTTCTGCCCAAAACTGTTCGGGATTAGCTTGGGCGCGGGCGTAGATGGCTTCATATTCTGCCAAACTCTTGATCTGTGCAGCTTGGGAAAACTCTGCTGAGGGGCTAAATAGTCGCTCTTCGTGGAGCGTAGATTCGATGGATATTTCTGACATGGTAGGAGCGAAGATTTGCGATCGATTATTATGTAGCTAATTATCGCCCAGTTAGCGGGACAATTTGCTAGTGGCGATCGAGGTAGGATCGATCTAAGCTATCTGTCGGTAATAATGTGGTGTGTCTCGATCGATAGTCTCATGCCGTAACATATCGTTGGTGAGAGTTATCGCTAACAGAACCCGCCACGAATTTTGGGAAAGTAAGCTTAAATGCGCCGATGCGAAAGATCCACTCGATTCTCCAAGGAGATGCTCTGCCAACGAGAATTATCCGCTCAAAAATTAGCACGGATTGGGAAAAGTGCGACCATAACGTAGGATCGATCCTACGTTACGCCGATCGAATTGTCTAAATAACTCAATTAGCATTCCAATGATGCTTTTAAACAATTCGTGAGTTCTTCCGGGCATCAGAATTTCGATCGTATTATTAAAGTAAGCTAGCCGAACACCTGAAGCATCGGCAAAGCCAGCTTGAATTAACTTGAACTGCTGCCAATCGATGCCAGAGTATACAAACTGTCGATCGGCATTTTTTGGTGGTAACAGTGCTTGATTCATCATCGATCGCTCACGATGTAAGTGATTCCTACAAGGATTTTAACCGATTATCATCTCGATCGAGTAGATATCGAATCCCATATATTATCTACCTCCTTTACATTACCCGGATCGATCGAGACTTCATCCTCTAGATAGAGAGTAAACTTCAGCCGACCTGCTAAATATGGATGGTAAATTATCATCGATCGACAAATGAGTTGGAGAAAAGTCTGGAGCCTGTTGAAGGAAACTGTCGCGGAGTGGCAAAAAGATAAAGTCGATCGGATGGCGGCGGCGCTGGCATACTATACATTATTTTCGATCGCGCCTTTATTGGTGATTGCGGTGGCTGTGGCTGGGGCAGTATTTGGGGAAGAAGCGGCTAGGGGTGAGGTTGTCGCTCAGATTCAGGGATTGCTGGGTAAAGCAGGTGCTGAGGTGGTACAGACGGCGCTAGCAAATACTCAAAATCCTGAGAATGGCAATGGGATCGTGCCGTCAATAATTAGTACGCTGGCGTTGATATTTGGAGCTTCTGGCGTTTTTATTCAACTCCAAGATTCGCTTAATGCTGTCTGGAATGTTGAAGAATCGCTAGAAGGAGGCGTCAAAGCGGTAGTTCGCAAGCGAATTTTTTCGTTCGCAATGGTGATTACGATCGGCTTTATTTTAATGGTTTCATTAGTTGTTAGTGCGGGATTAGCAGCGGTGAGTGCTTTTACCAATAGTATGTTTCCAGCATTAGAAAGTTTGTGGAAGGTAGTTAATATCGGGATTTCCTTGGGTGTGTTTACTTTATTATTTGCACTAATTTATAAGTATCTGCCTGATATTAAGATTGCTTGGCGAGATGTCTTAGTGGGCGCACTGTTTACATCGATCCTATTTAGTATTGGAAAGGAATTGCTCGGATTTTATTTAGGTAATGGTAGTTTTGGCTCAGCTTATGGTGCCGCTGGATCTGTGATTACGGTTTTAGCTTGGATTTATTATTCGGTGCAGATTATGTTATTCGGGGCAGAATTTACTCAGGTATATACTCGTAGGTATGGCTCGCATCGATCGTCAAGTCGCGATCGATTGCATCGTCAAGAATAATCAAGATCGAGTGGCTTGGAGTGAGCAGCTAGTCTAGCGATCGGCTAAGAGATGGGAACGTCTAGCATCTATCTATCGGTAGAGTTTGAGAGCGAATTGTTCGTGCTAAATTATTTAAAATCAATCAGCTCGTTGTGAAATCGCATGGAAACCACTTCACCGTCCCAACCACCGTTCGATGAAACCAACGAGGATACCCCGGAAATTGGCGGGGGGCTGCCGATAATTAAGTATTGGGCAGAGCATACACTGTCTCCAGAAGGGCCGAAAATCTGGAAAACGTTGCTCCATCACAGCGCGTGTTTGTCTTGCTCTTGGGGAACGGGGGGACAGAAAGGGGGCTTTACTAATGAGGAGGGTGAAAAGCTCCAACGCTGTATGAAAAGCGTCGAGGCAATTACCGCCGAAATTCAGCCGCCAGTATCTGGGCATTTTTTCGATACCAATCCGATCGCCAGATTACAACAGCTTACTTCTTATGAAGCCGATCGATTGGGAAGATTGAGTTTTCCGGTGATTTTACGGGCGGGAAGTTCTCACTTTCAAAGGATTTCTTGGGATGAGATTTACGCGATCGCGACGGCGGCATTTAAACTAGATCCCGAACGGGTGGCTTCTTATAGTTCGGGGCGCGGCTCGAATGAGGCGGCGTTTGTATTGCAATTAATGATGCGGACGTTGGGTTCTAATAATCTGGCGGATTGTTCGGATTTGTGTCATGCACCTTCGACGACGGCGTTGAGTGAGATGTTTGGCACCAAAACTTCGATCGTTAGTTTGGAAAGCCTGAAGGAAGCTGATTGTGTGGTGTTGGCGGGGGCAAATTCGCCTTCCAATCATCCCCGTTTGATGAATGAATTAATTAAAATCCGCGACAACGGTGGCAAAGTTATCGTTATCAATCC
>NZ_JANLWO010000599.1:0-2279 GCF_031364565.1 Chamaesiphon sp. OTE_20_metabat_361 | reverse complement strand
ATTCAACCATTGATTTTCATCGCAGACGAGGGCGTTTTCCAAAGTACCGCCTTTAATCAAACCCGCCGATCGCAATCGATCGATCTGATGTGCCAATCCAAAGGTACGCGCGGGCGCAACTTGACTAATAAAGTCATCTTTACCCGGTTGCCAACTGTGCCACTGATTGCCGATCGGTGCCACGTCAAAATCGATACCGTATGTAAATCGCAATACTGGTGAAGGCACTGCCGCCACGAAGAGATCTTCTTGGTAGATCCACACGGGTTCGGTCAACACGCCAGCGGTAGCTAAATCGACCGCTAATGGTGCCGATCGCGATCGAGCCAGTTCGGCAACCCAAACTCCAGCCGAGCCATCTAGGAGGGGCAATTCGGCACCATCGATTTCGATCCGAGCATCCTCGATGCCCAGTGCGCCTAATGCTGCGAGTAGATGTTCGACAGTTCGCACGGATGCCCCATTAGCACTCAGCTCCGTAGACAGGGTAGTTTGACTGACACTGCTAATATGTGCGGGAATCTCCGGCGCATCGGGCAGATCGACGCGAACAAAGTAACGACCCCTGCCAGGATCTGTCGGCATAATTTTGACGGAGGTAGTCTCGCCAGAATGCAATCCGACCCCGCGAACTTCACAAATTTTCGAGATAGACATTACACGAGTGGGTAAAGGTGTCGAAACTCAAGAGTCGAGCGGTGTCAATTATGGCACGATCGCTCTAGTTTTAATACTTTTTACGGATAGTATTCTTGCAGGCTCACTCGTACTCAAAAGCTTACACTCAAAGGCAGCAATTAGTGCGGCTTTGCGATCTCGAAAAATAGCTACTGTGAAAAGAGCATGGCAATCTCGATTTCATCTAGGTAACGTGAGTCTGGGATGAGAATATTTGCTTCATTCGAGTCCCGCCGCCGATTAAAATCGGGGCTAGCATAGTATTCGCCAGGGCTGTGAGGACGTTTGTGAGGCTAGATCCCCGACTTCTTTTGAGAAGTCGGGGATCTGATATGTCCTAACAAGCATGGCGGTTGCTATATTACAAAGTCCGCCTGTCTTGTCTTGACGAATTATGCGGAGGAGTCCTCCGCATAATTCGTCGCTGACGCGCTAAACCCTCGGCAAAGCCTACGTATGGCGCGTCGCTACGCGGACTAGGATACTATTTCCGCGTAGGCGGACTTTGCACCACCAGCCGAGACTTCCAGTCTCCAGGCATTTCTTAACCAAAACTCACGTTAGGTAGCAAGTATGATAATTATAAAATCGCCCAGTACCAACTATTTACAGCTTTCCCATGATTTCGATCGACTGCCTGAACCACAAATTTACCGATATTCAAGCCATTCTTTTTGATAAAGACGGTACCCTCGAAGACTCTGGCAATTATCTCCGCAACCTCTCCCAAAAACGCGCTCGCCTGATCGATGCCCAAATCCCCGGTGTCGGCGAACCCCTGCTGATGGCGTTTGGTGTCACCGAGCGGGGGCTAGATCCCGCCGGATTGCAAGCGGTGGGTAGTCGCTACGAAAATGAAATTGCCGCAGCGGCGTATATCGCTGAAACGGGGCGAAGCTGGAGTGCGGCATTGGAGATCGTCAAAGGAGCATTCGATGAAGTCGATCGAGTCATGGAATCTACGCCCAATGCCATGTTTCCCGGCTGTCAATCCGCGATCGAGTCGTTATCAAGTGCGGGGTTAAAATTGGGCATCGTCTCCGCCGCCACGACTAGCCAAGTCGTCAAATTTGCTCACTATCACAAGTTACAGCCTTATTTTCAGGTGCTTTTAGGCTCCGATCTCCAGTTCGCCAAACCCGATCCGCGCCTGTTTCACTTCGCCTGTCAAGAACTCGGCGTCAATCCCGCCCAAACCCTGATGATTGGTGACAGTACCTGGGATATGATGATGGGTTCTCAAGGCGGTGCAGCAGGCTGTATCGGCATCTCCTGGGGTCGATTTAGTCAAGCATTGACTGGGGCTGATGTGTCGATCGAGCAGTTATCCCAGTTACAAATTAGCAGCTAGTCGCTCCTATAATTGAGATACGTCTCGTACACTCTTAACCCAGCAACCGCAATGGTTAAAACACCCTTCCAGTCTCGGCTTATCCCACCGCTAGAAAATGGCGATAGACTCACTCGCTACGAGTTCGAGCGTCGCTATGATACGATGCCCCAGAATAAGAAAGCTGAATTAATTGAAGGAATTGTTTATATGGCTGCGGCACTACGTTTTAGAAGTCACGGCGAACCTCACAGCAATATTATGGGTTGGC